>JAJYJA010000083.1 GCA_021789795.1 Deltaproteobacteria bacterium
GACCACAAACATGCTCGCCCCCCGCGGGCCCTTGGCCCGGTCGGTGATGGCGATCACCGAGTAGATGTTGGCCTCGCCGCCGTTGGTGATCCACTGCTTGGTACCGTTCAACACCCAGTGGTCGCCGTCCAGGACGGCGGTGGTCTGGATGCCGGAGGCGTCGCTGCCGGCGTTGGGCTCGGTCAGGGCGAAGGCCGCCATCTTCTCGCCGCTGGCGATGGCGGGCAGGTATTTCCGTTTCAGCTCCTCGGAGCCGGAGATGATGAGGGGATAGGCACCCAGGGCGTTGGCCGCGAAGCTGGTGGCGATCCCCACGCAGCCGCGGGCGAACTGTTCGAGCGCCAGGCAGATGTCGAAGCTGCCGCCGCCGTAACCGCCGTACTGCTCGGAGATATAGATTCCAGCCAGATCGGCCTGGGCGATGGCCTTGATGATGGCGCTAGGGAACTCCTCCTTCTCGTCCAGCTCGGCCCGGACCGGGATGATCTTCTCCTCGGTGATCTGCCGGGCCACATCCACGATCATCTGCTGTTCTTCAGTCAGGAAATAATCCATTAGGCTCCTTGCGCAAGAGTCTGTGGTTAAAAGGGAAAAGCCCACCCTACCATCGGATGATGGAGGCGCCCCAGGTAAAGCCGCTGCCAAAGGCGCAACACAAGAGCAGATCGCCCCTCCGTAGGCGCCCTTCCCTATTGGCCTCGTCCAAGGCTATAGGTATGCTGGCCGCAGATGTATTACCATATTTGGCTATATTAACATAGAATTTTTCTGGCGGCACACCCAGGCGCTCGATCAGGCTGTTGACGATGCGGATATTGGCCTGATGGGGGATGAAGAGGGCGATGTCGCTGGCCTTGAGGCCTCCCTGTACCAGCACCTGCTCCACCGCCCCGCTCATGGCCCGCACCGCGTGCCTGAACACCTCCCGGCCGGTCATGGTGATATAGGAGCCGGTGTTGCGGGCGTTGGCCAGGTCGGGGTTGAAGCCTCGGGCCGAGTCCATGCACAGGAGATCGAAGAGCCGGCCATCGGAAAACAGCCGACTGGCCAACAGTCCCGAGCCAGGAGGGACGCCGCTCACCAGACAGGCCCCAGCCCCGTCGCCGAACAGGACGCAGGTGTCGCGATCCTGCCAATTCACCCGCGAGGACAGGGTCTCGGCCCCGACGACCATGATCTTGAGCGCCGGGTCGCGCCGGAGATAGGCGTCGGCCAGGTCCAGGGCGTAGAGGAACCCGGAGCAGGCGGCGTTCACGTCGTAGGCAAAGGCCGCCTCCGCCCCCAACTCCTTCTGGGTCAGGCAGGCGCAGGACGGCATGCCCATCTCGCTGGAGACGGTGGCCACCAGCAGGATGTCGATGTCACCCGGGACGAGCCCCGCCATCCGCAAGGCCTCTCTCGCCGCCCCCGCCGCCAGCTTCGAGGTCTCCTCGCCAGGGCCGGCAATGCGACGGGTCTTGATGCCGGTGCGAGTGGAGATCCACTCGTCGGAGGTATCGACCATCGCCTCCAGTTCGCGGTTGGTAAGCACCCGCCTCGGCAGACAGGAACCGGTGCCCAAGACAAAGGGGGTCATCGTCATCGCCAGCTCCCCCTCTCAGACCCCGTCCGGGGCCACGGACAACGGCTCGGCGGGCACCAGCATCTCGAGGATGCGATCGTTCATCTTGTTTTGCACCAACTCCGCCGCCACCCGGATGGCGTTCTTGATCGCCGTGGCGTTGGAGCGCCCGTGGCAGATGATCCCGGTGCCGTCCACCCCCAGCAGGGGGCCGCCGCCATACTCGGCGTAATCGGTGCGCCGCCTGAGGTTGGCGTAGGCGGTCTTGGTGAGCAGGTAGCCGACCTTGGAGGTCAGGCTCTTGGAGAGTTCCTCGCGCAGCATGGCCACCAGGGCCTCGGCCAGGCCCTCGCTGAGTTTGAGGCAGATGTTGCCCACGAAGCCGTCGCAGACCATGACATCGACCTCGCCCCGGAAGAAATCCCGACCCTCGACGTTGCCGATATAACGCAGGACGCTGTGCGAGAGAAGATCGTGGGCGCCCTTGACCAGGGCATTGCCCTTGCCGCCCTCCTCGCCGATGCTGAGCAGGCCCACCCGGGGCTCCTCAATGCCGAACAGGGCCCGGGAGAAGGCGGTGGCCATGACCGCGAACTGATAGAGGTGCTGGGGCCGGCAATCGACGTTGGCGCCCACGTCCATGACCACCAGGGGTTTCTTCAGGGTGGGGAAGATACCGGCGATCCCCGGCCGGGAGATGCCTTGCAGCCGTCCGACCTCCTTGACCGCCGCCGCCAGGGTGGCGCCGGAGTTGCCGGCGCTGACCACCCCTTGCACCTCGCCCTGATGCAGGAGCTGAAAGGCGACCCGAATGGAGGAGTCCTTCTTGCGGCGCACCCCTTCCATGGGCGACTCGTCCATACCCACCACCTGGGTGGTAGGGACGATGGAGATATGATTAAGCCGAGATCCGGACGGGCATCCGTCAAGTTGGGCACGGTGCCTAGCCAAGGCCTCTTGCAGCACCTGCCGGTCGCCCAGCAGCACCACCTGATGCCCGAACTCGCACACTGCCTGAACCGCGCCGGCGACCAGCTCTTGCGAGCCATAATCACCGCCCATGGCGTCAAGGGCTATCCGCACCGCACAACTCCTCTTTCCCGCGCCCGCGTCCCGTCCCACGAACGACGCCAATCATCCCGACCGGGGCTTACTCCGCCGCCGCTTCCTCGAAATTCGCCACCTTGCGGCCATGATAGGTGCCACAACCGCCACACAGGCGATGGGACTGCTTGGGCTCGCCGCAGTCCGGGCATTTGGAGACGCAAGCGGCGGTCAGGGCGTCGTGCGCCCGTCTGGTTCTGGTGCGGCTGTGGGAGTGCCTTCTCTTGGGTAAAGCCATGTTTCCACCTCATCTATGTTGTGATAATAACAGGACAATCTACTTATTCTTCAAACGGGCCAACACCTTAAAGGGCGAGGCTGGCCGCTGATCCCGACAGGCGCAGGCGGTCAGGTTCAGGTTGCCGCCGCAGACGGGACACAGCCCCTGGCAGGACTCGGCGCACAGCCGCTTCACCGGCAAAAGCAAGACAACCTGCTGGGATAGGGCCTCGCCGAGGTCAATCTCCGGTTCGCTTAAGGCCACCACCTCCAGCTCCGACTCCGGGCACTGGTGATCCGCCGCCGTCCAATAAGGGTCACCGGGGGGCAGAAATTCAAAATCCAGGCGGCAGTCACCGTCATGACGATAAACAAACGGCTCCAGACAGCAATCACAGGCCAAGCGGACGGCAAAGGCCAGCCGGCCAGCAACCGTTGCCCGCCGGCCCTGACGGGTGACGACAAACTCGCCCGCCACCGGGCCGACCAGCTCCCAGTCCCCCTCGGGAAACCAGGCGGCATCGCCAACCGTGACCTGGCGGCCCGTTTCCGGGATATCGTCAAGGCGTATCTTCATCGCCGGGCCTGATGCCTAGCCGGAGCCCAATGCAAAAGAACAGAGGAATATAAGAAATTACCACTTGATGTCAAGAGATTTGCGCGACCAGCCGTATTTTTGGGCCGCCGGCCCGGAAAACACCAGGGCCTGGCCCACAAGAGAAAAGGCGGCCAGGGTTCAAGATCCTGCCGCCGGCCGTTAATTAGCATTGCGATATTGCTTTTGTTTTCGGAACGACTCGCGTTATAATTATATCCTTGACGCCATTTCCCTCAAACCCGGACGGCCAAAAGACGCCGCCCGGCCAACTCACTTGCAAGGCGACCTCCGAGACAGCCATGAAGAAAAAAGATCATCCGCTTCCCCATCTCCGGCGCGCCGTGCAGGCGGGCTTTACCGGTTTCTGCCTGTTCGCCGGCTGGCGCTTCTACCTCTTCTACCAGTGGGCCATCGGTGTCCGGGCGGAATATGTCCCGCGCCCCGCCGCCGTGGAGGGCTTCCTGCCGATCAGCGCCCTGGTGGCCCTCAAGCACCTCCTGCTCACCGGGCGCTACGACCCCATCCATCCCGCTGGGCTGACCATCTTCATCGCCGCCCTGGTGATGGGGCTGGGGCTGCGCAAGGGCTTCTGCGGCTGGATCTGCCCGGTGGGTTTCACCTCCAACCTGGCGGAGATGCTGGGCCGGCGGGCCAAGCTCGCCCTCGTGCCGCCCCGATGGCTGGACCTGCCGCTCTTGTCGATCAAGTACCTGTTGCTCGCCTTCTTCGCCTACCTGATCCTCTGGCGGATGGATCGCCAGGCGATCGAGGGCTTTATGATCTCGCCCTACAACCGGATCGTCGATGTCAAGATGCTCTACTTCTTCCTCCACCCCAGCCCCCTGGCGGGGGGCATCATGCTGGGCCTGCTGGTTCTCTCCCTGGCGCTCAAGAACCCCTGGTGCCGGTATCTCTGCCCCTACGGGGCCCTGCTCGGGCTCCTGGGGCTCCTCAGCCCCTTGCGGGTGCGGCGGGATCAGGAGGCCTGCATCTCCTGCCATCGCTGTGAACGCGCCTGCCCCGCCGCCATCCCGATTACCGCCAAGACCGTGGTCCGCAACCCGGAGTGCCTGGGCTGCCTGGACTGCGTGGCCGTCTGCCCGGTGGATAGCTGTCTTGAGGCCGCCTGCGGCCCGCGGCGGGTATCGCCCTATCTGCTGCCCGCCCTTACGCTGGGGCTCTTCTTCGCCCTCTGGCTCACCGCCAAGACCACCGGCCACTGGCAGACCCAGACCCCACTTCCGGAATTGCGCCGAGACTACTCCCTGGGCCTCGACATCCCCCACCCCCGCTAGGGACGCGCCAGACCCTTAACCGGGCAGGGCCGCCGCCAGGGCCGCCGCCGCCGGCTCCAGGCCCAGGCCCGCGACCCGAAACCGCTTCTGACGGCTCTGCGGCCCGCCGGTCAGGGACACCGCCCTTCTCGGCACCCGAAACACCTGGGCCAGCAAGACGGCGATCAGCTCGTTGGCCTTGCCGTCCACCGGCGGGGCGGTGGTTCTGATCTTCACCCGGTCGCCATGCACCCCGACCAGGCCGTTCTGGCTGGCCCGGGGCTGAACGTGCACCCGCACCGCCACCCCGTCGCCCTCCGCCGTCAGCAACCCGGCGGCGATCAGTTCCTCCGGCCCCACCGCCTATGCTGCTAGCGCCGCCGCCGGCCAGCTTCCTTATCCAGCGGGTCGTCCAGGGTGAACATCACCTCGTCGTCCAGGGCCGGGATAGTGACGCTGGGCCCCTCCTCCTCGAGATCCAACCCATTCACCGAGGGGCCACCAGCCACCCCTGGCCCGGCATTTTCCTCGGAAGAAAGGTCGTCCTCCTCGCCCAGCCAGGCCCCCTCCTCCTCGACCGCGATCTTTTCGTACAGGGGCGCCTCGGCCTCCGGACGCGGACTCGGCGCCGGCCGCTGGCTGACCGGGGGCTCCATCACCCGGGGGTGGGACGGGGGAACGCTCAGGGCCGGGTCGTCCAGCTGCTCCAGATAGCCGCTCAGCACCGCCCGCAGGTCGGTCATCAGCTTACCCTGCATCCCCCGCAACTGATCGACCCGCGCCTCCAGGGCCGCGATCTCCCGATTGGCGTCGTCCCTTAGCAGGGAGACCTCGTTCTTGGCCTGCTGCAACATCCGGCTCGCGTCCTGACGGCTCTTCTTCTTCATCTCGTCCGCCACCTTCTGGGCCGAAAGGATGGCGTTCTTGAAGGAGACCTCGTCCTGCTTGAAGGTGTCGAGGTCCTGGGTCATGGAGTCCAGCCGCTCCTTGAGATTCCGGTTCTCCTCTTGCAACAGCAGAAAGCCCTCGGCGATCTGCTCCAAGAAACCATCCACCTCCTCCACGTCAAAGCCACGGAAACGGACATGAAACTGCTTGGACTGAATATCCTCCGGCGTCAAGCTCATGGGCGCCCTCCCTCCTTACTCAATGTTATTATTCAACAACCGCCGGTTTGGGGCGGGGATCAACCTAGGGCAAAGGCTATTCGCTTTAAGGTCGGAACCAAGAAACTCTGCAAGAAGATGATGGCCATGATCAGGATCATAGGCGAGATGTCCAGCCCGCCCATGCCCGGCAGCAGCCGCCGGATGCGGCTGAGCGCCGGCTCCGTAACCTCATGGAGAAAACGCACCACCGGGTTGTAGGGGTCGGCGTTGACCCAGGAGATGATCGCCCGGCCGATGACCACCCACATATAGGCGGAGAGGGTGAAATCGATCAGCCGGGCCAGGGCATTTAAAAAATTTCCAATTATAAACATGGCGTTACCATCCCTAATGGTTGACAATCAAGCCGGCCCGGCCACCAGCCGCGCCGCCAGGGCCCGCATCGCCCGGCTGACCCTGGCCTCGGGATGGGTCAGCAAGAACGGCCTCTGGGCCCGGATGGCCTTGACCACGGTGGAATCGGCGGGCAGAACCCCCAGCAGCCGCGGCTCCAGATGCAAGAAACGCCGCAACACCGAGGCCAGGCCCGCAAACACCTCCTCCCCCTCCCGGTGCGACTTGACATTGTTGACCACCAGGGAAAAACCCCGGCGGCCGTAGCGGGAGGCCATGACCTTAATCAGGGCGTAGGCGTCGGTCATGGAGGTCGGGTCCGGGGCCAGCACCACCAGGCTATGCTCGGCCCAGCGGTTGAACCACAGCACCGACTCGCCGATCCCGGCGGCGGCGTCCACCAGTACGTAGTCGAAGCCCTGCTCCACCTGCTCCAAGGCGTTGGTCAGGAAGGCCTGCTCCTCGGCGGACAGGTTGGCCATCTCCGGCACCCCGGAGCTGGCCGGCAACACCTGAAATCCCTCGCTGACGGTGGCCAGGATCTCGCGCAAGGGCGCCCCCTGCTCCACCGTCTCCCGCAGGGTACGGGAGACGGTAAGCCCGAGGACGATATCGACGTTGGCCAGGCCCAGGTCGCCGTCCACCAGCAGCACCCGATGCCCGGCTTGAGCCAGGGCCACGGCCAGGTTAACCGCAATCGAGGTCTTGCCCACCCCGCCCTTGCCGCTGCTGACGCAGATCCTTTGCGGCCGCTGGCCCTTTTCCCGACTGCTCATCGCTCGCTCACCAACCGCTCATCCCCCCCTTTTCAACAGCCCAAAAAGCTGGCTGCGCTCCTCGACCGTCACCTGGCAGTCACCGGGCCGGGAAGAGACGGATTCAGCCGCCGGACGGCCAGCCGGCGCCAAGGCCGGCGCCCGCCTAAGGTTAACCCCGTGGCCCTGGCGGATCGTCTCCATAACCGCGTCCCGCAGCGGCCAGAGATCGGAACCACCATCCAGACAGAGCAGGCCCCGCGGCTCCCCGCCGGGCCCGGACAGCCACCAACATTCCCCCTCGTACAGCCGGGCCAGGCGTTGCAGCATCACCAGTCCCGACGCCGAGGCGCCCGTACCCGCAAGCGCCATCAGCTCACCCGGACGCCGGGCGCTACCTCGCCGGCCACCGCCGACACCAGGAGCCGATCCCCGTCCTTGGCGGCCAGCACCATGCCCTGGGACTCGATGCCCATCAGCTTGGCGGGCTTAAGGTTGGCGACGATGATCACCTGCCGGCCCACCACCTCTTCCGGCGAGTAGTGCCCGGCGAGGCCCGCCACCACCGTGCGCGGCTCCGGGGCCGCGACCGTCAGCTTGAGCAGCCGGTCGGACTTCTTAACCGGCTCCGCCGCCAACACCGTGGCCACCCGGAGATCAAGCCGCTTGAAGTAGTCAAAATCGATCAGCCCCGGCGAGTCGGCGACCGGCTGACCCTTGGCCTGGGCCTCCTGCCGGGAAGCCTGCTTGGCCGCCACCGGGCCCGCTGGCGGGGAGGTCTCCTCCGGATGCCTCTCGCGGCGGGGGAAGAGCGGCGCCGTAAGCTTAACCGGGGCCCCGGGCCGCAGCACCCCGCCCCACTGACCAAGCCTCCCCTGGGCGTCCACCCCTCCCAGTCCCAGGGCGGTCAGCATTAGCCGGGCGGTCTCCGGCATCACCGGGCCCAGGGCCAGGGCGATGTGGCGCAGGGTCTCCAGCAGATTATAGATGACCAGCGACAGCCGTCCCCGCCGGCCCTGATCCTTGGCCAGCTCCCAGGGGGCGTTGACCACGATGTAGCGGTTGGCCAGACCGATGACCTCCCAGACCGCCTGCAAGGCCCGGTGGAACTGGAAATCCGCCAGGCGCAGGTCAAATTCCTGGCCCAGGCGTCCGACCGCGGCGACCAATTCCCGGTCTAGCTGACCATCCTCCTCCCCGACCTCCGGCACCGCCCCGGCGGTGAACTTCTGGGCCATGGCCAGGGTGCGGCTGACCAGATTACCCAGGTCGTTGGCCAAATCGGAGTTGTAGCGGGCCTCTAAGGCCTCCTGCGAGAAGGCGGCGTCCAAGCCGAACGACATCTCCCGAAGCAGGAAGTAGCGCACCGCGTCGGCGCCGTAATCCGCCACCAGTTCCAGGGGCCGGACGACGTTGCCGATGCTCTTCGACATCTTGGTGTCGTTGACGTTCCAGTAACCGTGCACATGCAGCCGCCAGTAAGGGGCCAGGCCCAGGGCCCGCAACATGGTCGGCCAATAGATGGCGTGCGGCTTCAAGATGTCCTTGGCCACCACGTGCTCCGCCCGGGGCCAGAAACGGGCAACATCCCCTGCCGGGCCGCCTGCCGCCGGATCGTAGCCGAGGCCGCTTAGGTAGTTGAGCAGGGCGTCGAACCAGACGTAGGTCACGAAGTTCTGGTCAAAGGGCAGGGGGATGCCCCAGGTCAGACGGCTGACCGGCCGGGAGATGCAGAGGTCCTCCAGCGGCTCGGAGAGGAAGGACAACACCTCGTTTCGATAACGCTCCGGGGTGATAAACTCGGGATGCTGGCGGATGTGGTCGATGAGCCAGTCCTGATAGCGGCTCATCTTGAAGAAGTAGTTCTGCTCGCTTAATGGGTCGGGCGGGGTGCGATGATCGGGGCACAGACCGTCCACCAGCTCCTTTTCGGTGAGAAACCGCTCGCAGCCCCGGCAATAAAGGCCGGAGTAGTCGCTAAGGACAATGTCCCCCTGGTCGTGGAGCCGGGCGAGCGCCCCCTGCACCACCCGCCGGTGAGCGGGATCGGTGGTGCGGATGAAGTGATCAAAAGCGATGCCCAGCGGCCCGGCCATCTCTTTGAATAAGGCGCTGATCCGGTCGGCGTAGGCCTGGGGGGTAATGCCGGCGGCGGCGGCGGCGGCGGCGATCTTGTCGCCGTGCTCGTCGGTGCCGGTCTGCAAGCGCACCTCGTGACCCCGCAGCCGCTGAAACCGGCAATAGGCGTCGGCGGCGATGGCGGTGTAGGCGTGGCCCAGATGGGGCTCGGCGTTGACGTAGAATATGGGGGTGGTGACGTAGTTGCTCATGCTGGCGCCTTTACGCTCTTCTGGCCCTTGCCCCGCCGGGGCTTGAACGGCTTGCCGCCTCCGGGACGGGGCGCCTCGCCCCGGTTCGGGCCCGATCGCGCCTCGGATGGCTTGCCAGGGCCGGGCCGGGGGCCGGGGGCCGGATTGGGGCCGCCGCCGTGACCCTTGGCCACTCCTGACGACGGCTTGGCGGGGGCGGAGGGCGGCCGGGGAGCGGGAGGCCCTGTCCGCGCCTCGGCCTCGGTCTTGGGCCGGGCCGGGGCCAACACGCCTCGCTCCCACTCGTCGCGGGTCAATACCCGGACATCGGAATGGTCATCAACCGCCACCAGGGTAATCGTCTCCTGCAGGGTCTTGCACTGGGTGACCTTGAACAGCCGCTCGGCGAAGCTGACCGTGCGCCCGAGCTTGGGCATCCCCTTCTTTAACCCCCGGTAGGTCTCGTACTCGTGGGTCAGGCAGCAGAGCAGCCGGTTGCAGAGCCCGGAGATCTTGGCCGGATTCAAGGGCAGATCCTGCTCCTTGGCCATCTTGATCGACACCGGCACAAAGTCCCGCATGAACAGGCCGCAGCACAGCTCCCGGCCACAGCTCCCCAGGCCGCCCAGCATCTGGGTCTCGTGCCGCACCCCGATCTGCCGCATCTCCACCCGGGTGCGAAACTCCTGCACCAAGGCCTTCACCAGGTCGCGAAAATCCACCCGGTTCTCGGCGCTGAAGTAGAAGAT
>JAJYJA010000084.1 GCA_021789795.1 Deltaproteobacteria bacterium
CCTGACCCTCTGATTGCCAGTAAATATAGGGGGTTATTGTGCAGACGCTGGCCGTGTGGCTGATAGTCCTGCTGGCCGCCATCTATGTGGGCCGGCGTTATTTCAACTCCCTCAGGGGCAAGCATCACGGCTGCAACGCCTGTGGCTCCTGCGCCGACGGCTGCGGCGGCAAGAAGGACGGCCTCCCCTCAAACCTTAGGGGAGAAGGCGGCAACGAACTATCAAGCTCAAGGCAGGGAATTAGCAATGACCACTGAACTGTAACTGTTCAGCAGTGCCGCAGAGGCTAGGAAGAGGCCTGCGATGTGTGCTGATGTGCATGAGCAGACTGATGACAACGCAGATGCGGTGCTGCTGGACAGTTACGCGGCAACCAAGATAATGTCAGGCGGTGAGCGAGAAATCCCCCTGACGCATCGCCAGCCGGTCGGCATCGGAGATGATCCGACCCTGGCTCATGGCCCTTTGCAGGGCGGAGCGGCTGCTAAGGTCGCCGAGCAGGATGGCGCCGGCGACCATGTTTTCCTTGAATACCGCCTTCTTGTAGAGACCCTGGTCGCGGAAGACCACTGACTCCAGCTTATCATCGGGGTCGATGTCGCCCAGGGAGAAGAGGTCGATGCCCGCCACCTTCAGGGTGTTGGACATGGCCAAGCCGGTGAAGCTGGCCTCGCCGCCCGCCATGTTGGTGCCCGCCACCTGGCCCTGCTGCATGGCCGCCGGCCAGATTCCGTACAATACCCCCCGGTGCTGGGCCACGTCGCCGGCGGCAAAGACCCCCGCCACGGCGGTCTCCATCCGGTCGTTGACCTCGATCCCCTTCCCCACCGCCAGACCCGAGGCCTGGGCTAGATAGGTGTCCGGACGCACCCCGGCCCCCACCAGCACCAGGTCGCCGGGCAAGGTTGTGCCATCCGCGAGCCGCACCCCGTTGGCCGTGCCCGTCCCCGTCACCTCGTAGCTCTTCGCCCCCAGGAAGAAGCGCATCCCCCGGGCCTCGAACAGCCCTTGCAGCACCAGGCTCCCCTGGCGATCCATCTGCCGGGGCAGCAGCCGTTCGAAGTATTCAACCACCGTGATCTCGCAACCCAACTGCTGCAAGGCGCTCGCCGCCTCCAGGCTTAAGATGCCGCCGCCCAGCATCACCACCCGCCGGCCGCCCCGGGCGGCGGCCACGATGCGCCTAGCGTCCGCAAGCGTCCTTAAGGTGAAGACCAGCTCCTGGTCGATGCCAGGGGCGGCCGGCAGGAAGGACTTGGCGCCGGTGGCGATGAGCAGCCGGTCGTAGCCCAGGCAGGCCCCGGAGGCGCAGCTAAGCTCGCGTCTCGCCTGGTCGAAGGCGACCACCCGCTCCCCCAGGCGCACCTCGATACCCTGGCTCTGATACCACTCCGGGCGTTTTAAGAGCAGCCCGTCTTCCGCGACCTTGCCGGCCAGGTAGTCGATCAGCCGGATGCGGCTGTAGTAGTGACACGGCTCCTCGGCAAGGATGGTGATCGGCGAGTCCTGGTCGAGTTTACGGATGGCCTCGGCGGCGGCGATCCCTGCCGCGCCGTTGCCGACGATTACGAAGTTCATGGTTAATCCTCCCCGTTATTATGCCCGCGCCGGGACGGGAGGCCACGGCGCGGGCAGTATTGGGAAAATGATAGCTGGGGAGGGGAACGGAAGTCAACCTGTTTCCGCCGCCCTGGTTAGGCGATGGCCTGCAGGATCGACTTCGCGGTCTCGAAGACCGGCGGGGAGGAGGCGGTGGGGATGCCGGCCACCAGGCGGCCGTCCGGGGTCAGACGGGTGGTCTTTTTGTGACGTTGGACGTAGATGAGCACCTTCTCCGGCGAGCTCGGCTTGCCGTCGGCGAAGGAGAAGACCAAGACGCCGGGGCCCTCCTCCAGTTTGACGATGTTCACCCGCTTTAGGGCCAGCTTTAAGGTGATCACCCCGAAGAGGTTGTCGGTGGCCTCCGGCATCTGGCCGTAACGGTCGATGAGTTCGGCCTTGAGGTCGCCCGCCTCCTCCTCCGAGCCCAGTCCGGCGATACGGCGGTAGGCGATGTAGCGCTGGCCGGTGTCCGGGACATAGCTGTCCGGGATATAGGCGGAGAGCCGCAGGTTGATCTCCGGATCGATCTCCGGGGCCACGGCCAGGCCATCCAGACCGGCCTCGCCGCCTTCCTTCAGGTCCTCCACCGTCCGTTGCAGAAGGTCCAGGTAGAGGTCGTAACCCACCGCCGCGATGTTGCCGCTCTGGGATTCGCCCAGGATGTTGCCGCCGCCCCGGATCTGGAGGTCGGAGAGGGCGAGTTTGAAGCCGCCGCCCAGTTCGTTGTAGTCCATCAAGGCCCGCAGCCGCTGCTTGGCGTCCTTGGAGAGCAATTCCAACGAGGGCACCAGGAGATAGGCGTAGGCCTGCTCCTTACTTCTGCCCACCCGGCCCCGGAGCTGGTAGATCTCGGCCAGACCCATCCGGTCGGCCCGGTTGATGATGATGGTGTTGGCGTTGGGGATGTCGAGCCCGGATTCGATGATGGTGGTGCAGACCAGGACATCGATCTCCCGGCGCACGAATTTTACCATTATTTCTTCCAGGTTTTTGCCGGGCATCTGGCCGTGGGCCACGGCGATCCGGGCCTCGGGGACGAGCTTCTGCACCTTGAAGGCCAGGTCGTGGATGGACTGCACCCGGTTGTGCACCAGAAACACCTGACCGTCCCGCTGCAACTCGCGGGTCACCGCCTCCTTGATCACCAATTCCGAGTACTTACTGATAAAGGTCTTGACCGATTGCCGGTTGACCGGCGGGGTGGAGATCACCGACAGGTCGCGGACGCCTAAGAGCGACATCTGGAGGGTGCGCGGGATGGGGGTGGCGGTGAGGGTGAGCACGTCGATGCCGGCGCGCAAGAGCTTGAGCCGCTCCTTGTGGGCCACCCCGAAACGGTGCTCCTCGTCGATGATGAGCAGCCCCAGACGTTTGAACTCCACATCCTTGGACAGAATCCGGTGGGTGCCGATGACGACGTCGATCCGGCCCTCGGCCAGGAGCTTGACGATCTGCTTCTGTTCGGCAGGGGTGCGGAAGCGGTTCAGGCACTCCACGTTCACCGGGAAACCCGCCAGCCGCTCCCGGAAGGTGGCGACGTGCTGCTCGGCCAGTACCGTGGTCGGCACCAGCACCGCTACCTGATAGCCGTCGGTCACCACCTTGAAGGCGGCCCGCACCGCCACCTCGGTCTTGCCGAAGCCCACGTCGCCGCACACCAGGCGATCCATGCACTGCTCGGAGGTGAGGTCGTCCATGACCTCGGTGATGGCCTTGGCCTGACCAGGGGTCTCGTCGAAGGGGAAGGAACCCTCCAGTTCGTGGTAGAGGCTGTCGGGCCGGGAGAAGGCAATGCCGCTGGCCACCTGGCGCTGGGCGTAGAGGGTTAGCAGATGCTGGGCCACCTTCCACACCGCCTCCTGCACCTTCTGCTTGGCGGCGCTCCAGGCCTTGCCGCCCAGGCGCGAGATTAGCGGGGCCTTGTCGGTTAGGCCGTTGTACTTACTGACGGTGTTGATCCGGTCCACCGGCACGTAGAGCTTGTCGTCCCCCTGGTAGGTCAAGAGCAGAAAGTCGCTGACGATGCCGCCCACGGTGATGTTTTCGATCCCGCCGTAAACCGCCAGGCCGTGATCGCGGTGCACCACGATGTCGCCGGCCTGGAGTTCCTCGAAGCGAATGGCGCTCTCGTTGCTGGTCTTGATCTTCTTTTTCTTGCCCGGGCCAAGCCGCCTTTCGCCAAACAGCTCGACCTCGGACAGGAAGTGCGCCCGGTCGGCCAGCAGGTCGAATCCGGCGGAGAGCGGCAGGGGATAAAGGTTGACCGTCCCCCCTCCGGCCAGCTCCAGGGCCGGCCCCTGGGCCAGGTTGACGGGCAGCTCGTGGCCTGCCAGCATCTGGCCGAGCTGGGCGGCGTGTCGTTCGGAGCGGCAGGCGATGTGCACCGCCTCGCCCTCCCTGAGCCAATCCTTGAGATAGGCCGCCAGCGGCGAGAGCAGCCCGAACTTCTGGCGCTGCAACTCCAGGTGCTGCTTGATTAGGGTGTGGTTGCCGCAGGCCAGGGCCAAGGCCGTCTCCGCCCCGCCCCCCGGCGTCAGCTCCTCCTGAAAGTCGAGAAGCCGCACGGTGTCTAGCCGCTCAAGGCGGCTTAAGAAATCGGCCTGGCCCAGGAACAGCTCCTCCGGCGGCAGGAGGGCCGACTGCTGGGCCCGGGCCTCCTGGAAGTTGGCCTCGATCCGCTCCCAGACCAACTCCAGGCTACGGTTGATCTGGTGCGGGTCCAGCAAGACCACCAGGCTGTTGTCCGGGAGGATGGTCAGCGGATCGTCCAAACCCTGGTAGAACAGGGGCAGAAAGAACTCAATCCCTGGGAACCTCTGCCGCCGGGCCAAGGCCTCGCCCACCACCTCCCGTTCGTCCCGGCCCCAGGCCAGGCCCTCCGCCGCCCGCTCCAGGCGGGTCATCATCCGGGCCTGACTCTCGGGGTCACTGGGGAAAAGGGCCTCGCTCACCGGGATCAGTTCGGCCTCCTCGATCTCCTGGGTGGAACGCTGGCTTAAGGGATCAAAGAGGCGGATGGTCTCCACCGTGTCGCCAAAGAAGTCGAGCCGCACCGGCTGGTCGAAGCCCGGGGGGAAGATATCCATGATCCCGCCCCGGCGGCTGAACTCACCGGGGTTCTGCACCAGGTTCATGACTTCGTAGCCCGCCGCCACCAGCCGGCGGGCAAGCTCGGACTGATCCACCTCCTCGCCGCGCACCACCAGTTCGGCCAGGCCGGTGAGCCTGGCCGCTGGCATCACCTTGCGCAGCAGGGCCTCGCCGGAGGCGACCATGATCAACGGCCCGCCGCCGGACGCCAGCCGGTAGAGAACGGCCAGCCGGGCGGCGGTGGTCTGGGGATCGGGAGCCAGCGGGGTGTAGGGCGGCACCTCCTGGGCCGGATAAAGGTAAATGGCAAGCTGGGTGAAGAGCTGTAGATCCTGGGCCACCTGGTTGGCCTGGGATTCGCCGGCGGTAATCATAAGCAGAGGCCGGCCGGCACCCTGAGCGAGGCGGGCGGCGAGCAGGGCGGCGGCGGACGGGGTAAGGCCGGCGACCGTGGCCCGGCCCCCTGATCCCTGCAGGGCCAGGATTAGTTGCTGAAGGTTGGACATGAACGGTCAGGAGTCTGGGGATACGTGAGATGTTAGCGGGGCGGGTTGGCTCGTTCAGGCGCCGTACATTACCGCCGCACCCCGCGCCTTGCATCTGGCCCTTTTGCTTCGCCATCGGCTACCTTTGATGGCGTCGCAAAAAGACCGATCTACTGCGTTGCGTGGCGGTTTGGCTCGTTCGGCATACCATATGTATGGCCTCACTCGCCAAACACACCCCGCGCCTTGTATATCGGCCCTTTTGCTTAGCCATCGGCTGCCTTTTTGCGAGATCATCACCTTTGGGCGAGATCATCAAAACTACGCTACGGCTGGGGCGTGGCGGGGCAGATCGTGTATAGTCCCTTTTGCGGCGGACGGCAAGGGGGAGGCCGGACAAAAAATCGGGCGTCCCCCAGGGGGAACGCCCGACGCTAACAACCGGATCTGGCCTTGTTTGGTAGCCGTTTAGTACTGCTTGGTGGTCGGTTTGGTGCGGAACCCCTGTTGGGCGCCGCTGGTGCCGGTCTTGCTATGGTCGTGGTTTTCGTCGTAATGGCCCTCGCAGTCGTGACCGTCCTCGGAGTAGCCGTCGCCGTCGTAGCCGTCCCGGTTGTAGCCGTACTGATCGTAGCCCTCGGAGTTGTAGCCGTCAGAGCCGTAGGAGTCGTCACCACCCTCGCCGTCATCCGCCTGGGCGGTGGTCATGGTCAGCAGATGGTCATGACCGTGAGCGGCGAGGAAGGCCAGGGGGGTCAATCTTACCGTCAGGCCCAGGGCCATTACGGCGATGAAGGAGATGATGGTCAACCGGTAGTGTTTGCGCATGGCGTGGCCTCCTGTGCTGTGGTTTGGGCGGCGGACGGCGGGCGCCTTCCCGCCTAGCCAGCCGCGTGTGATTGTCATGCCATCATGGGGTAGGGTTGAGCGAGCCAACCGCGAGCCCCCAGGTGGTCGAGGTGCTGAGCGACCAGGACGGATTTTCGGTGCCGGTGGTGATGACCTTCTTGATGGCGCCGCTTTGATGATAGTAGCTGTCTGCGGTATCGAAGTACTCGGTGTAGCCTGTAGGCGGGGACGAGCTGGCCTTCCAGGTGGCCAGGATGTAGAAGATGTAACCGCCGCTGGTCTCGTTCACCGAGCCGCCGTAGTAGGCGGTCGAGCTGCCGGAGGTATTGGTGTTGGCACGCGAACCGGCCACCGGGGTGGTCTGGTTTACCCCCTGGCAACTGCCGCAGTAGAGGTCGGAGGCGGCAAGCGACGAGCCGGCGGAGATGGACAGGGAAACGGTGTTGCTGCCCCGGGCCGTGATCTGGGCCTCGTTGACGTAGCCGATCCAGACGTGCTCCCAGGAACTCCTGCCGTTGGTGCTGCTCATGGTGGTGAAGCTCTGGCCGCCGTAATTGCCGCTGACGTTGAAGCTGGAGGAGGAGTTGTTGAGTTCGGCGGTCACGGCGCAGACCGTCATCCGGTTAGTGCCAGCGCTGGTGGCAAAGGAGGTGGAAAGCGAGGTGCCGCCGCTGGATGACGCCTGGGGGGAACTGGGCCAGTTGTCCAGGGGGGTGACGCCCAGGTTGGTGTTGTCGATGATGGTCAGCACCGCCGTGCTGGGGCTGCCCAGGCTGGCGCCGCCGCTGGCTGCGGAGAGGGCCAGGTTGACGGTCTGGTTGCCCTCGATGATGCCATCGGTCAGCAGATCGTTGACAATGGGGATGGTGAAGGTCTTGCTGCTGGTGTCGCCGTCGGCCCAGGTCAGGGTGCCGGAGACGGCGGTGTAGTCGCTGCCGGCGGTGGCGGTGCTGCCGGTGGCCACGGTGGCGTAGTTCACCCCCACCGCCCCCGAGGTCCCGTTCTGGCGGGAGACGGTGATGGTTGCCGGGCCCGACTGCTCCGGCACCGAGAAGGTCGAGGAGGCGAAAACCAGGGTGCCGGGCGAGGGGGCGACACAGGTGGTGGCCACCCCGCCGTCGAAGTTGAAGCGCAGGGCCAGGTCGGCCACCTGCACCGTGTCCTTGCCAAAGGCGTGCAGTCCCACCTCGTCCTGGGGGGTGGTGTTGAAGTTGGTGGTCAGGAAGGTGGTGTCCTTGATGAAGGTCTTGAGCCCGCCGGAGCAGTCGCTGCTGGCGTTGGCGATATAGGTTCCCCAGGGCACGGCCGCGAACTTGGTGTAATCCCAGGCGATGGTGCCCTTGGGCGATTGGGTGGGGTCCCCGGCGAAGGCGTAGATCAGGTTTTCCCTGGTCACCCCGTCGCTGGGGTCGATCTGCTCCTCAATCCGCACCACCAGGGTGGACCAATCGACCAGATGCCCCGACCAGTCCACCAGGGCCGGCGAGACGTTGCTGGCCAGCTCCTTGCCGAGCAGGGTCTGGGTGCCGTTGGCGGCCTGTTTCCAGAGGACGATATAGGTCTTGCCCGCGTCCGACCAGCCGTTGCAGAAGGTGGGCAGGTCGCCGCTGCCCTGGCAGACCACGTAGGAGAGGCCGTAGAAGCTGTCGTTGGCGATGTTGGTGTCGCCCTGGGTCTTGAGCCTAAAGGAGATGCCGCCCATCACGTCCCGGTTGTTGCCGGTGCTGAGGTTGAACTTGGCCTGCACCTCGTAGGTCAGAAAGCCGTTGTTGCTTTTCCAGGCCGTTTGCAGGTTGGGGAGGGTGGTGTTGGCGTTGGTCCAGTCCAGGCTGACCTGGGTGGGGGAGTTGTGGTAGCTGCCATTGTTCATGGAGACCAGCTTGTTGGTGGTGTCTAGCGCCGCCTGGCCGCTGGTGTTCCAGTTGTTGGCGTTCAAGGTGCCGCCGCTGCCGTCGAAGGGGATGGCGATCCCGGCCACGCTCGACACCTGGACGGTATAGCCGATGCTGCGGGAGATGCTGGCGGCGGTCGGCATGCCGATGGCGGTGAACTTGTAGTAATCGAAGCCGCCGCTGGTGGTGTGGGTGAAGTTCTGCAACTGGAACTGGCCGGCGTTGTTGATCGTAAACGGCGCGGCGGTCAGACTGGAGACCAGGGTGTTGTAGGCGGTGGTGTTCGAGCCGTCCAGTACCGCCAGTTGTTTCAAGGCGTACTGGTAACCGGATTCGGCCAGGTAATAGGCGGTGGTGTCGTTCATGGAGCCGATCTGGGTGCGCCCGGAGGTGGAGACGAAGGAATAGATGGAGGCCCCCAGGCTCGCCACCACCACCACCGCCAGGATGGTGGCGATCAGCACCGAGCCGCGCTGGTCGCGCAGCATCGCCACAGCGGAGGCGTCAGTCCGGGGCTCGAACCTATGGGGACGGGGGCAAAAAATCATGGTTATCCGACTCGTCTTAGATGTTACGGGGGGTCACTCTGGTGACGAAAGCAAAGGTCATGCCGTCTGGGCCGTTCATGGTGATGGTCAGTTGTATCAGCCGGCGGGTGGCGCTCCAGGTGGCCTGGGCGGCGCTGTTGTAGCTGTCTAAATAGGCCAGGGCCAGGGAACTAACCTGGTCGGTCAGAATATCGTTGTTGCCGGCCCCGTCGTTCATGGTGATGGTCTGGCCGCTCTGGCTGACGGTGTAGGTCTGGCTGATGCCGTCCCCGTGCATGGCCACGAAGGTGATGGAGGTGGCGCTGGCGGCGGTTACCTGGGAGATGACCCTGAACTCCCTAGACAGGCGGAGCATGGCCAATTGCCCCTTGCTGACGGTGGCGGCGGCGAGCTTGCTGTTGGTGTAGCCAGTGATGACGTTTGAAAGGCACAAGGTCGCCCCGGCGCCCAGGATGCCCAGGAGCACCAGCACCGCAATCAGCTCGATGAGCGAGAACCCGGCCTCGGACGGGCGGGATGAGGATTGCTGGGGGCAAACACTGTTCATCATCGCTACTCACCAGGCCACGAAGAGTTCGGTGAGGATGAGCCCGGTGTTTGGGTCTTGGATCGACACCTTGAGAATCCCGTCGCTCACCGTGCCGTCGGCCTGGACGTTGTTGACGAACTTGATGAACTTGTTGGAAATGACGGTGTAGGTGCCGTAGCCGTTGTTCTGCGTTCCGGTGCCCACCGAGGTCTTGAGCAGGGCGATGTCGCCGTGGGCCGCGTAGTCGGCGCGGATATTCTCCATCACCTGTTGCAGGCTCATGGTCTGTTGCAGACGGAAGAGGGGCAGGCCGCTGTTGGTGAACGACGAGCCCAGGGCCAAGGCCAGCACCAGGGCCAGGATGGCGCCCACCACCAGGGTGATGATCACCTCGATCAGCGAGAAGCCCTCCTGGCCCGCTGTTAGGTTACGAAAGACCCGAGCGCTCATGGGATGAATCCCGTATTCTTGGTCACGGTTACCGTCTGGCTGAAGCCACCCTTGGCGACGGTGATGGTGATGGTGGCGGTGCCGGGGCTGCCCCAGCGGTTGTCAAACATTACCGGATTGACGCTGGGAGCAAAGCTCATGCCGCTGGGGATATCGCCCGGCAGGAGGGCGGTGGCGCTGCCGTCCGTGTTTTGCAGGGTGTAGGAGGAGCCGCTGAAGTTAAGCCCCCAGGAGACGTTGGCGTTCATGGCCGTGCTCTGGGCGTAGCGCAGGTGATTTTTCAACACCTCGGTGGCGCCATAGACATCGGCCTGGTTGCCGGAGTTGGCCTCCCGGCCGACGGCGATGGCGGTCAGGATGCCGATCAAGAGCAAAACGGCCACCACCTCGATCAGGGTGAAGCCATCCCCGGCCCTGACGGCCAAACTCCAGCCGGGAGAGGCGGACGACTGGCGATTAGGCGTAAGACACTGGCTCATAAGAGTAGATGATCTCGCAAAAAGGTAGCCGATGGCTAAGCAAAAGGGCCGATATACAAGGCGCGGGGTGTGTTTGGCGAGTGAGGCCATACAGATGGTATGCCGAACGAGCCAAACCGCCACGCGCCGCAGT
>JAJYJA010000085.1 GCA_021789795.1 Deltaproteobacteria bacterium
GGGTTAACATTGCCTGGGCTTGGTTTTGCAGCCAAAATACCAGGACGGCCGGTGGCGAGATCATCAAGAGTTGTCACCTCAGCCGCGGCCTGGACGTTTACCCGCTCCCTTAATACCCGTGGTGTCTCCATGACCATGATCCGTCCCTGGTTTGGCCTGTTCTCCCTGATCTCGATCTCTTGCCTCTGCCTGCTGGCCGCCTGCGGCGGGGGTCAGGATAGGCCGCTGGCCATCGGCGAGACGGCGCCGGCCTTCACTGCCCAGGACCTGCGCGGCCAGATGGTTTCGCTGGCCGCCAGTCAAGGCAAGCCGGTGATCTTGCGTTTCTTTCTGCCGGACTGCAAGTTCTGCCGGGCCGACACCCCCATCTTCAACCAGTATTACCGCGACTACCGGGACAAGGGTCTGACCATCCTCTACATCAATACCGAACCCAAGCCGGGCGAGGTGCAAAAATTCGCCGACGATTTGCGGATCGCCTTTCCGGTGGTGCTCGATCCGACCCGCAAGATCGCCAACCGTTACCGGGTGCGGGCCGTACCGCAGACGGTGGTGCTCGATCCCAGTCACAAGGTGATCGGCGTCATCCTGGGCGGGGTGAGCAAGGAACAACTTGACGAGTTACTGGGGCCGTTCCTCAAACAACCTAGAGCTTAAGGAGGGTAAGGAGATGAAGAACATCTTGCTTGGCGTTTCGCTGGTGATGCTGCTGGCCGTGCTCGGTGGCCGGGCCTTGGCGGTGGACATCGTGGTCAAGAAGGACACCAGATGCGCGGTGTGCGGCATGTTCGTGGCTAAGTATCCAAACTGGGTCACCCGGGCAACCCTAAGCGACGGTCAGACCGAGTACTTCGACGGGGTCAAGGACATGATGGCCTATTTCTTCGCCCCCCAGAAGTACGGGGCCAAGGCCGGGGTGACGGTGTTCGAGCTGACGGTCAACGACTACTACACCTTAAGCCCGGTGAACGCCAAGCAGGCCTTCTTCGTCATGGGCGGCGACGTGCCCGGCCCGATGGGGCCGGATCTGGTGCCCTTTGCCAGCCGAGCGGCGGCGGAGTCCTTCAGTCACGATCACCACGGCCAAAAGGTGCTGGCCTTCTCCGACCTGACCGCCGAGCTGATCGAGAAGATACGCTCCGGCAGCAAGATGATGATGCACTAGGCCATGCGGCCAGCGGTGATCTTCATCTCCCTCGTCGGGGCGCTGCTCTTGGCCGATGGCCTCCTGGCCCTGCACCAACGGGCCCGGAGGGCCGAGAACGACGCCGAAGCGGGGGTGCTGCGGGTGACGGTGTCCGGTCTTGGCCTAACCGACCTCTGTCTGGCCACCGAGGCCCGCTACACCCGTCATCCGGCGGTCAGCGACCCCATGGCCCCCTTCATGGATCATCCCGGGGCCCTCGAGCATTTCCCCACCGGCTCCTTCTGGGCCAGGCCGGAGGCGGGGCGGTGAACGGCCTCTCCCGGCAGCTCAACGTCATCGACTACTCACTCTCCTCCCTCTGGCGGCGGCGCTTTAAGTCGGTAAGCGTCATGGTGGTGTTCGCGGCGGTCATCTTTCTCCTGGCCTCCTTCCAGATGACCACCAAGGCCCTGACCCAGACCGCAAGCCGGCTGCTGGTCATGGCGCCCGAGATCACCATCCAGAAGATGCGGGCCGGGCGGCAGGAGCCCATCCCGGTCGCCTACCGGGAGAAACTGGCCGGCATCTTCGGCATCCGGCGGATCACCCCCAGGGTCTGGGGCTACTACTTCAACGAGACCCACGCCGCCAACCTCACCGTGATCGGGGTCGATCCCCGGCTCATGCCCCTGGGTGAAAAGCTCGCCGCGGCCATCGACACCGGCCGCTTGCCTGGCGACCATGAGGTGGTGCTGGGGCAGGGGGCCGAGGAGTTGTTGGGTGAAAACCGGATGATCTCCCTGTTTCGGCCCGACCTGAGCCTAAAGCCCTTAACCGTGGTGGGACGCTTCCGCCCCGCCACCGACCTCTTGACCTACGACACCCTGTTCCTGCCCCCCGACGACGCCCGCGATCTCTTCTCGCTGCCGCCCGAGCTGGCCACCGACCTGTGCGTCACGGTGGCCAACCCCAGCGAGGTGGACACCATCGCCAAGAAGATCGCCGCCCTGCTTCCCGGCACCCGGGTGTTGACCCGCAGCCAGATCGAAAAGACCTACCACGCGGTGTTCGGCTGGCGGAGCGGCTTCGCCTCCGTCTGTCTGCTTACCGCCCTGACCTCGTTCATCATCTTCGCCTGGGACAAGGCCTCGGGCCTGACCCCGGAGGAACGGCGGGAAATCGGCATCTTGAAGATCGTCGGCTGGCAGACCGCGGACGTCATCCTCCTGCGTTTCTGGGAGGGGGTGATCGTGGCCTTGCTCTCCTTCGTGGCGGGTTACACCCTGGCCTATATCCACGTCGCCTTCTTCGACGCCGGGCTCTTTAGACCCATCATGCTGGGCTGGTCGGTGCTCCATCCCCGCCTGCGGCTGTCGCCGGGGGTGGAGGTGGGCGATGTCCTCCTGGTGCTCTGCCTGACCGTGGTGCCCTATCTGGCGGCCACCGTGGTGCCGGCCTGGCGGGCGGCGATCATCCGGGCCGATTCCGCCTTAAACTGAACTTAAAATGACCGCGCTCATCGAGCTTTCAAACGTCGATAAGACCTACAACCAGGGCCAGGTCAACGAGGTCAGGGCGCTTAAGGGGATCAACCTTGAGATCGCCGCCGGCTCGATGGTCTGTCTGCAGGGCAGCAGCGGCTCGGGCAAGAGCACCCTGCTTGCGATCATCGGCTGCGTCTTCCCACCCACCAGCGGCCGGGCCGCCATCGCCGGCAAGCAGCTCTCCCGGCTGCCAGACCGCTTCCTGACCCTGCACCGACGGGCCAGCATCGGTTTTATCTTCCAGCGCTTCAACCTCCTGCCCGAGCTGACGGTGCAAGACAACATCACCCTGCCGCTGATGCCGCTCGGCGTTGGCCCCAGGGAGCGGAGAGAGCGGGCGGCGCGGCTGATGGAGCGGCTGGGCATCGGCCACCGGGCGGGCTTCCCGGCCCGCCAGATCTCGGGCGGGGAGCTGCAACGGGTGGCCATTGCCCGGGCCTTGATCAACGACCCGCCCATCATCCTGGCCGACGAGCCCACCGCCCATCTGGATCACGCCCTTTCCCTCGCCTTTATGGAGATCATGGGGGAACTGCATCGGGACGGCAAGACCATCATCCTCACCTCCCACGACCAGTTGATCACCGGCCATCCGGCGGTGGAGCGGCTCATTGGCTTAAACGACGGGATGCTCCATGTTCCTTAATCCCTGGAGCGTCGCCCTCTGCCTGCTGAGCCTGGTGGTGCTGGTTCTGCTCGGCATCGCCAGTCGCACCGCGGTCAAGGTGCTGCGCTACTGGGACCCCGCCTCAGACAGCAACCGACAGATCAGCCTGGAGAACGAAACCTGGCTCTCCTCGACCCTGGTGCAGTACGCCCTGGGCTTCCAGATCTTCTCCCTGGTCCTCTTCGTGCTGGCGGCGGACAACTTCAGCCACGTCATCAGCGGCGCCATGTGCGCCGTCGGCTCCCTGACCGCCAACCGCTACGGGATGCCGGCCCTGTGGCTCAAGCTGGCCGGGGCCTTCCTCTACGGCCTGTGGCTGGTCGTCCACCACTTCGACATCAGCTCGGAACGCTACCCGCTGTTGAGATTCAAGTACGCGGCCCTGCTTGGGCTCATGCCGTTGCTGGGGGCGGACATCGCCTGCCAGACGCTTTATCTCGCCGGGCTCAAGCCCGACATTATCACCTCCTGCTGCGCCGTGGTCTTTGGCGAGGGCGAGGGTAAGGGCGGCAACCTGATGGCCTCCCTGCCCGAAGGCCAGACGCTTGCGATCTTCTACGGCCTGGCGGCGGTGCTGGCGGTGCTGGGGCACTTCCTCTTCCGGCGCCGCCGTCGGCCGCTTATGTGGGTGAGCGGCGGGCTGTGGGCGGTGTTTGTGGGGGTGGCGCTGGCGGCCATCACCAGCGTGTTTTCCTCCTACGTCTACGCCATGCCCTACCACCACTGTCCGTTCTGTCTGCTCAAGCCCGAGTACGGCTATATCGGTTTTTTGATTTACGGCGCCCTGCTGCCGGCGGGTTTCTTTGGGATCAGCGCCGCCCTGGCCTCGCTGATGCCGGCGGCCAGCGGTCTCTCGGAGGTGGTGGACCGCTTCCAGCGGCGGGCGGTGCTGATCTCCTGCCTGCTCCTGGTGGTCTTTGTTATCTCAGTGTCCTACCATCTGGTGCTTTACCGGCTCAGCGGGGGCGAGGGATAAACGGGGGAAAGCAGCGAACTCCATTTTGGGGGTCGTTTACCTTCAAAACAACCCCCAAAAACTTCGGCCTATACCGTACCACCATGAACTTTCCCGCACAACAAAAAACCCGCAAAGCCTTAAGCCGTGCGGGTTTATGTACTTCCTGGAACTTGTCTGAACTAGTCTAATGGTGGAGCTGATCGGGATCGAACCGACGACCTATACGTTGCGAACGTATCGCTCTCCCAGCTGAGCTACAGCCCCATCGACACCTTGATTGCGCGGTGGAGGTGAACATTGAAAAATGCGTGGTAGGCGGAGCGGGATTCGAACCCACGACCTTTGGCTTCGGAGGCCAACACTCTATCCATCTGAGCTACCCGCCCACGCAGGCAAATCTCTTAACTGGCCTATTTAGCACGGATAACGTTTTTCGTAAAGCCATTTATGCCGGACGCAGGCAGATCTTGACAACCTGACGGGTCGTGTCTGTTATCCTGGCCTCCTGGGCGATCCGTTGACCGGCCAGGGCCACGATGCGGCCTTCGCTGGTCAACACCGGCACCCGGGCCTTTTCGGAGGGCGATAGCTTGCGGTCGGTAAGGAAATCGGCCACCTTGCGCCGTCCTGGGCCGTGCAGGGGATGGAAACTATCTCCTGGCCTGCGATTGCGGGCCAGGAGCGGCAAGGCCGCCCGCCGGGCGTCGAGGAAGTCCGCCTCTCCCCTCCGTAACTCGTTGGCATCGGGTGGGCTGGACAGGATTTGCACCGTAATCTCCAGCCCCGCCTCCGGGATCGGATAGCGGCCTGGGCCGGGCAACAGACAACTGAAGATCAAATTCTCGTTATCCTCGCCCCGCCACCGTCTCCGCCCCCGCGGGTAGTGGCAGACGATCTCCCGCGCTCTCTTACTCACCCGCAACCCCCAGGACAGATGCAGGCGGCCCGGGCCTGCGGATTGGGCCTGGGAGATGAGGGCCTGAATCTGCCGAAAGCCGGGTCGCTGGCCCAAGAGGAGGAGCATCCTCTCCACGACCCGTCTCTGGATGGCGATCGGCCGGGCCAACAACTCCCCGCAATCCAGGATGGCGGCGGGGGCGCTATGGCGTTTTTCCTCCCGCACCATCCGGTGGTAATCGTTTTGCGCCTGGGTGTCGAGAAGCTCGTCTTCCGCCCTTAAGATCTCGGCCTCCTGGCGCAAAGTGCGCCCGATATGGCGATTAAATTCGCCAAGATAGGGGATGAGTTCGTGACGAATCCGATTGCGGAGATAGCGGCGGTCGGTGTTGGAGGGGTCGAGGGCGAATTCCGCCCCCAGTGCCTCAAGGTAGCTGAGCAGACGCCGTTTTTCCACCTCCAGGAAGGGCCGGATCAAGAAGCCGTCCCTAAGCAGGGGCATACCCGAGAGGCCCCGGCGTCCGGCGCCCCGGATGAGCCGCAAGAGCACCTCCTCCGCCTGGTCATCGGCGGTGTGGCCGACCGCGATTTTGTCGGCCCGGCTGGCGACCCGTGCCTCCTCGAAGAAGGCGTAACGCAGGTCGCGGGCCGCCTCCTCCAGGGAGAGCCGGTGCCGTTTGGCGTGGGCCGCCGTGTCCACCCGCCTGGCTAGACACTCGATCCCCAGCTCAGCCGCGGCCCGGCGCACCAAGGCCTCCTCCGCCGGCCCGGCCTCCGGCCGCAGGCCGTGATCCAGGTGGGCCACGGTCAGGGTCAGATCAAGTTCCTGGCCAAGCACCTGCAGCACCCGCAAGAGGGCGATCGAATCAGGCCCGCCGGAGACCCCAACCACCAGGCGCTCCCCGGGCGCGAGCAGGGAATGGGCCTGGCACAGGGCAAGGATGTCTCTTTCCAGGGGATGCACGAGGATGGCGGATGGTGTAAAAAAAGGTGGATACAACGGACGGATCGGCTATAATCGCCGGGGTCGTCGTCCGGATTTCACGCGGCGCAAGGCCAGCTTCATAAACCTTATTTCCGGGATCAACTTCAATGAAAAAAACGAAGCGAGTGCAACAGATCCGCAAGGCGGTCATCCCCGTGGCCGGGATGGGAACCCGATTCCTTCCCGCCAGCAAGGCCATTCCCAAGGAGATGCTGACCATCGTCGACCGGCCCACCATCCAGTACATCGTAGAGGAGGTGGTGGCCTCCGGCATCGAGGAGATCGTGCTCATCACCAGCGCCGGCAAACAGGCGATCGAGAACCACTTCGACTACAATCAGGAACTCGATCTTCTCCTGGAGCGCCGGGGCAAGCTCAGGATCTGCGAGGAGTTGCGCCATCTCGCCAACCTAATCGACATCGTGGCGGTACGCCAGAAAAAACCCCTGGGCCTGGGGCACGCCATCTGGACCGCCCGCAACGTGGTGGGCGACGAGCCGTTCATGGTGCTCCTGGGCGACGACCTGGTGGTCTCGGACCAGCCCTGCGCCAAGCAGATGATGAGCCTCTACAACGAGGTGCAGGAGTCGATCGTCGCCATCCAGACCGTGCCCTTGGAGCAGACCCACCAGTACGGGATCGTGGAGGGCGAGATGATCCGGGAACGGGTCTACGAGGTCAAGCGGCTGGTGGAGAAACCGGCCCCTGGCACCACCAGCTCCAACCTGGCCATCATCGGCCGCTACATCCTCCATCCCGACATCTTCGACATGCTAAGCCGCACCACCCCTGGCCACGGCGGCGAGATTCAGCTCACCGACGCCCTGCTCGCCCTGTCCAACAAGCGGTCGATGTACGCCTACGAGTTTGAAGGCGACCGCTACGACGCCGGCGACAAGATGGGCTACTTAAAGGCGATCATCGCCTTCGCCCTGCGCCATCCGGAGCTCAAGGACGAGTTTAGGCGGCACATCAAGGAAGTGGCGGCGGCCAGCTGATCCCCTTGGCCGGTCTTACCTGGCTTGAGGTGGCGGTGGCGGCGCCCATCGCCACTACCCTTACCTATCGCCACCCACCCTCCTCGACGGTCGCGCCCAGGCCGGGGCTGCGGCTCCTGGCGCCCCTGGGCGGCAGGCAGGTCACCGGTTACCTGCTCGCCTGCCTGGAGTCCCCGCCCGAGCCGGGCGGCTACGCCATCCGCGATCTTATCCGCTATCTCGACCCCGAGCCCCTGTTCCCCGCCGAGATGGTGGATTTTTTCCGCTGGCTGGCCGATTACTACCAGCACCCCATAGGCGAGGTGATCAAGGCGGCCCTGCCCGCCGGGCTCGCCCCCCAGAGCGGCCGGCTGATCACCTTGACCGACCATGGCCGCGAGATGCTCGCTAGGCTTTCCGCACCCGAGCGCCCAGCTGGCAAGTGGTTTGCCCGGCTGCTGAAGGATGGACGGCTGACGGTGGCGGCCACCCGCAAACTTGGGCGGGACGGGCAGGGCGGCCTGCTCGCCCGCTGGGAGCAACAGGGCCTAATCGTGGCAAGCGAGACTGCGGCCCAGGACGCGGTGGGAGAGAAGACCGAGCTGTGCCTCGCCTGGCCCCTGGGCCCCGGACTGCCTGCCGGCACCCGGCTCCTCTCCTCCGAGCGCCGCTTGCTCGCCCTGCTCGACGAGCTGGGGCGGGCGGGGGGTCAGCCCTGGCTGCCCGTTCGTCAGCTTGCCCCACGCTACCGGGGCTACCGCAAGCCCATGTGCTCCCTGGCCGAACGGGGCTTGCTTCAGCTGGCAGAGCGTCCGGTCTATCGTGATCCCTTCGGCGAACCGCCGCCCGTGTCCTCCCCGCCCGTCCGGCTCACCGACGAGCAGGAGACGGCGATGCAGTCCCTGGCCCCGGCCCTCGCCGCCCGGCGCTATGCCCCCTTCCTCCTGCACGGGGTAACGGGCAGCGGCAAGACCGAGGTCTATCTCCAGGCCAGCGCCCTGACCCTGGCCCAGGGTCAGGGGGTGCTGGTGCTGGTGCCGGAGATCGCCCTGGCGAACCAGATCGAGGGTGATTTCCTCTCCCGCTTCGGGAACCAGGTCGCCATCCTGCACAGCGGGCTTAACGCCGGCGAGCGTTTCGATCAGTGGCGGCGCATCCTAAGCGGCCAGGCCCAGGTGGTGATCGGGGCCCGTTCCGCCCTCTTCGCCCCCTTGACCGGGCTGGGGCTGATCATCGTCGACGAGGAGCATGACGGGGCCTACAAGCAGGAGGACGGCTTCCGTTATCAGGCCCGGGACGCGGCGGTGATGCGGGCCAAACAGACCGGCTGCGTGGTGCTGCTGGGCTCCGCCACCCCCGCCATCACCAGTTTTTATCACGGGGCTACCGGCAAGTACCGTCGGCTCACCCTGACCCGGCGGGTGGCGGAGCGGCGGCTGCCGGCGGTGGAGATCGTCGATTTGCGGGCGGTGCCCACCGTCTCTGGTCGTCCACCCCTGTTCAGCCCCCAGTTGCTCGGCCAGATCAGGGAAACCCTGGCCCAGGGCAACCAGAGCCTGATCTTCTTAAACCGGCGAGGCTTCGCCAACCTGGTGCTCTGCCAGGACTGCGGCCAGGTGTTGCGCTGCGGCCACTGCCAGGTGAGCCTGACCCTGCACCAGCAAAGCGGCCAACTCGTCTGCCACTATTGCGGCTTTGCCATTAAGAACGCCGCCCTCTGCCCCCAGTGCCGCTCCGCGCATCTCGTCCCGGTGGGCTTCGGCACCGAGCGGATCGAGGAGGAGCTGACCCGCCTCCTGCCCGGGGCCCGCATCGGACGCCTGGATCGCGACACCGCCACCGCCCGCGGCCAGCAACTCGCCATCTTAAAGGCAATGCGCCAGCGACAGATCGACATCCTGGTCGGCACCCAGATGATCGCCAAGGGCCACCACTTCCCCCACGTCACCCTGGTGGGGGTGGTGTGGGCCGACGCCGGGCTGGGCCTGCCCGACTACAAGGCCGGGGAACGCACCTTCCAGCTCTTGACCCAGGTCTTTGGCCGGGCCGGGCGGGGCGAGAGCCCGGGCCGAGTGGTGGTGCAGACCTTAAACCCAGAACACTACAGCATTGTCACCTCCCAGGGCCATGATTACCATACCCTCTACGCCGAAGAGCTGGGCAGAAGGCGCCTGCTGGGTTTTCCTCCTTACTGCCGCCTGGTAAACATCCGGCTGGAGGGGCGCCAGGCCAAGGAGGTGGAACGGGCGGCCATCCGGTTGGGAAGGCTGGCCAGGGACGAGGCCCAGGCCCTGGGAATCGGGGTGCTGGGCCCGGCCCCGGCGCCCATCGCCAAGCTTCGCGACCTTTATCGCTGGCAGCTTCTGCTCAAGGGCGTAAACCTCAAGACCCTCCACGACCTAAGCGTTCGGCTGGCGGGGGTCAAACCCGCCGCCTTGGGGGCCTCGGCGGTCAAATTGCAGGTGGACGTTGATCCGGAAAGTATGGTATAAGCTCAAGGCCACGGGCCGATCCCGGCTGACGATCAAGATGATTAGAAAAATCCTTACCTATCCCCATCCCATTCTCGCCCAGAAGGCGGCGCCAGTCACCGTCTTTGACGAGGAGCTGCGCCGGTTGGTGGCCGACCTGGTGGAGACCATGTTCGACGCCCCGGGCGCGGGGCTAGCCGCCAACCAGGTCGGGCTGGCGACCAGGGTGGTGGTGATCAACACCTCCAAGAAGGAGGAGGACGAGGATCGCCAGGCCATCGCCCTTATCAACCCGGAGATCCTGCACGGCGAGGGCTCGGAGGTGGAGGTGGAGGGCTGCCTTTCGGTGCGGGAATACTCCAC
>JAJYJA010000086.1 GCA_021789795.1 Deltaproteobacteria bacterium
ATCCTCCTTGGTTTTGTTTTGCTGGATACAAAACTATACCATGGAGTGCCATGAAGCTCAATTATTTCAATGTGTTATTGTAAAATTTACTGCTAACAGCTGCCTCTTTCATTTTGCAAGAGGCTCGATTATCAATGCCAGCGACCGGCACCCGCAATGTTCGCAGTTGTTCCGCAAGGCCATGGTGCATTGCCTGCCCTTTGTTGGCCTGTCGGGGGTCTATTATGTCCTCTACCTGGTGGCCAGAGGTGCCTACGCCAATGCGGTATACGCCGACATCCCCACCATCAATAAGCTGCCGAACATATTAAAACTCCTCTATGCTACCTTGAATGTCCATCTGCCGATATTCCCTGGCAAGGACGTGCCGACGGCCGGTTACCCCCTGATGGGGAATATGATCTGGAGTGCCATCTGGCTGCTTACGGCCGGGGGGCTCTGGTGGCGCTGGGAAACTATCCCCGTGGTAAAGAAGATGGGTTTTTTGTTTATCCTTACCTTCTTGTACCTGCTCTCCGGTATGGCAGGGGGCCATTTTCATCATGTCTTTCCAATGATGGTGTGTTGGGCGATACTTATCGGACGGTTATTCTCCTTTCCGGGCGAGATTCTTCGCTGGCAACGATGGAAATGGGGCATAGAACTGGCCGTCATAGCTGGACTGCTGTTCTCCTGCCGGACCTACGCCTCCGAAATCTTGGCAGTGGGAGAACATGGGCGGGTACTGCAGATCAATACGGCACTCTTTGCCGACCACCAGCTAGCGGCCCTTGCCCATAGAGATGACTGCTATCTCTTGGTAGAGTCAGACCCCTGGGACCTGGGGGGTACTGTCGGCGTCTTGGGCTATTTTGGTCGCAGTAGTCATACCGAAGCCAGGAGGGAGGAGTACGTGGCCACGATTACCCCGGAAACAATACGGCATGTAGCAGCCCGACATCCGCACAAGGTGATTTTTGGCCTTTTCGTCCGGGCCGAAGACCACACCTATAGCATCCGGCGCCTCTGGCCGCTTCCGCACTAGCGAGGGGGGACTTTCTAGGCTAAAAAGGGGCTAAAAAACGAATCAGTCCGTCTTCCCCCCGGCAACGCAAGCAAGACAAGGGGTCAAGTCTTGCAATCATACGAATGATAAGCGCTGGCCGTGCCGTCAGGCGGGCTGGGGGGCCGCCGACTGGGCGCGCCGTTGTTCGGTCACGTCGGTGATGATGCCCTCGATGGCGTAGGGCCGGCCCTGGTCGTTGAAGTAGAGGGTCTGGCGTTGGTTGATCCAGTGGGGGCGGCCCGCCTTGTCGATCACCTGGAACTCGCAGTAGGGCGCGGCCTTGCCCGAGAGGGCGTCCTCCCACAGCTTGCTGAAATAAACCCGCCAGTCCCGGTGCACCATGTCCCGGATCAATAGCGGCCGTTTGTAGAACTCGTCCGGCGAGTAGCCGAATATCTCGCTGGAGGCCTTGCTCACGAACTCGTACTCCCCCTTGGGCAGCGACATGCGGAAGATCATGTCCCGGGCGTTGTCGGTCAACTGCTCGAACCTGCCCACGCTCCTCACCAGGATGTTGATGAGCTGGTCGTACCGCGCCAGATATCGGTAAAGATAGATGCCGACCACGCAGCACAAAAAGACGATCATGCCCCGGACATATAAATTTTCCGCTGGAACATTGGTTATCGTCCACTGTAACAGATTCATCTGCTGATCGGAGTTGAACAGCGTCCAGGCGACCAGCGAATCAAGTATCCAAAAAGATGCGCTAACCAGAACCACAAACATGAATATCGACCGACCATGACCCTTGGTTATCCGGTCTGCCGGACGACTAATCTCGTCGTGCATAACATTTCCCAGCATCACCGCAACGGTGATGATCAGCAGACAGATACCTATGGCGATGACAATCTGGCGATCACTCCATTTTTGCTTTTCTTCCGGCGTAACCTGACGCAATAACTTATGTTCCAGTAGATGATAGGCGGAATGATTCTTTAATTTCCAGTCGTGCAGATAACGATCAATGGTGGTGATAACCTCGTGGTGCCAGCCCTTGCGCACCGCATACTGCACCTCCACCGGGGGAAAGACGATGGCGGTGGGCTTCAGGTCGTAGAGCTTCTGCAGCCGCTGGGTCTGGAAGGTGTTGAACAACCCGGCGTCCACTGCCCCGGTGGCCACCGCCTGCCCCATCTCGTCACAGGAGTTCACTTCCTTGAAGATCGGCTTGACCTTGAGCGCCTCGCTGGTTCTGACCAGCTCGGCCCCCAGTTCACCCTTGGTGATATAGGCCACCGTCTTGTCGTTCAGGTCGGCCATTGCCTGGATGTCGTCCCTGTCCGCAACCACGAAGATCTGGCCGGTCAGTACGGCGTTTTTCTCCCTGGTGAAGTCAAGCCGCTCCCGCTCCTGCGGCGAGGGGACGATACCCATACCCAGGTCGATCGACCCGTCCTCCAGGCTGTCTAAGACGTTTTTAAGCGAATCCGAGAAGCGATACTCCAGCTTCCAGCCTTCCCTGTCGGCCATCTCCTTGAGCAACTCCAGGTGAAAGCCGGTGGGCAGGTTGTTCTTTTCGTAGATGATCGGGTAGAGGTTGTAGATCCCGACCCGGAGGGAGAGGCGCTGGCCGGCCGGCGGGGTGGGGGGAGGGGCAGATACCGCCGCCTCCGGGGTCGGATGAGCGGCAGACGCAAGCCCGGGGAGGAAGAGGGCCGTGAGGACGGCGAACGAGACAACAGCCACCAAGCTCAGACACCTAGCGCCACGATTCATACCCGCACCTCAAAAAGTGGAGTTGATGGGATCAACCCCATTGTAAACCCACCAGAGGTTAAAACACAAACAGAAAGTGCGGCTTGACTCCAAAAAAACTGTTGCTAAGAATGCCTAGTGCACCAGTTTTACGTGGCTTTGGTAATCGAAGTTGTCGTCGTGGGGCGGGGCGTGGCAGGCGGCGCAGACCTCGGGCCCGGGGCGTTTGACCAGGGGGTTGCCCTTGGGGTCTTCGCCATGACGAAGGCCTGGCCCGTGGCAGGCCTCGCAGCCGACCCCCCGCCGTTTATCCGGCAAGGAGAGGGCGAGGTTGGCCTGTTTCATGGCCACCCCGGTGACGTGGCAGGGCAGGCAGTTGAGGTTGAACTGCTGGCCCTTGGCGGCCAGGGTCTGGTAGGCTTGGGCGTGTCTTGTCCGGCCCCAGGCCTTGGCCTGCTCGGCATGGCAGGGGGCGCAGGCCGCAGGGCCCAAGTAGTCCTGGTCGTCTGGCCGGGAGGCCGCGCTTTCGGCCTGGTGGCGGCCCAGTTCGTTTAAGTCGCGGTCGAGTTGGGTGCTGATCGCCGCTATCTTTGGGTCTTCCGGCAGGCCGCCGTCCAAGGCCAGGAAGCGGTTGTGGTACGAGGAGGGCCCGGCCTCCGCCCCTTCGGTGGTCGAGCAGGCGCCAAGCCGCTCGATCTCGGCCCGCAGGCCCCGCTCCCTGGCCCGCAGTTCCCGGTAGGCGGCCAGCCGTTCAGGCTTGGCGGCCAGTGCGGCCTCGGGGGCTTGGCCGTTAGCCCGGTACTTGTCGAGCTGCCAGGTCACCCCGTCCAGGGCCGCCTTGGCCTGGGCCAGTTGCTCGGCGGGCGGGCAGCCCCATCCCTGGCCCGGATGCCAATCGATCTTAAGGATGCCGATGTCCTTGCCGCCGGGGGTGACGTTGGTGATGATCGCCTGATTCCCCCCCGGCTCGGCTATGGAGTCGGCCTGGGCCTGGGATTGGATAATCAGGTTGAGGGTGCGGTAGGCGGCGGCGATCTTCCGGTTTTCGGCCTCCGGCAGGCTGGAGAGCAGCACCACCATCTCCCCCGCCTGGCCGGCCTGGGCGAGCAGGGGCGGCAGGGCCTTTTCCCAGGGCAGGATGGCCAAGCCGGGGGCGGGCGGGTTGGCCGCGCCGGTAAGGCCGATCACCGTCAGCCGTGCCTGTCCGACCGTCAGGGATAAGTTTGATAAAAATACTGGTTTTTGGCTAGTCTTGTCCACCAGGTTGGCGCTCAGCCAGGCGAAACCGTCCCGGCGCGCCAGTTCCTTGAGAAAATCCACCCCCGCCGCCAGGTCCAGACCGCCCACCCCCACCGCCTGGTAGCCGATCCGTCCGTAGGCCTGGGCGATGGCGGCGGCGGTCAGTCGTTCCGCCTCCTCCTGGCCAGGGGTTAAGGCCGCCTGTTTGAAGAGCAGATCGCCGGCATCAAGGGCAACATGCGGCAGGCCCGCCTCCTTGGCCAACTGCTCGAACTGAAAGGCCTTGCGGGCCAGGCCTCCGAACTGGTTGGGCTGGCAGCCGCAGGGCTCGGTCTCGCCCCGGTTGTCGTTGGAGTAGAAGAGCAGGAACTCTTGCCCCCCGTTCGTCCCCGAGGCCCAGGCGGGGGCGGCGACGGCTGGGGAGAGGAGCAGGAGGGCCAAGCCAAGCAGTCGGGCAAGCCAGGCGGTCTTCATGGTCAGATGTTGATCACGCTGTCCGCGCACTGCATGGCGGTGACGATGTCGAGCATGTTGGTGGTCTCGCCGACCCGCTTTTTTTCCAGCAACTTGAAATGGTTAAGGCAGGTGCCGCAGACCATGATCTTGACCCCGCGTTCGGCCAGCTCAAGCAGGGCGGGCAGGGCCTCCGAGCCCTCGGTGGCCAGGGTCACCCCCCGGTTGACGAAGATCAGCCGCCACAGCTCCGGCCCCATCTCCTTGACGGTCTTTAAGAAGTTGAGCAGCAGCCCGGCGCCCAGCTCGTCGTCGCCATGCCCCAGGCGATCCGTGCCCACCATGATCAGAATCCTCTTGCCCTCCGCCCCCCGCTCCGGGAGACGGCGGGCCGGCTCGCTGGCCACGGGCGCCCCAGGCGCCGCGCCCTGGCGGACGGCGGACACCCGGATATCCTCGCCTCGCCGCTCGGTGGTGACTTGAAAACCCTGGTACTCCAAGAAACGGCTGACATTCTCCCAGGCCGCCTCGTTATCGACCGTGACCACGAAGGCCTCGGCGCCCGTCTGCTCCAGCCTCTCCTTGATCTGCATCACCGGGCCCGGACAGGCCAGCCCCCGGCAGTCCAACTCTTCACTCATCCCGTCACCCCCAAAAGCAATTTCTCCCTGTGCCCCGTCGCTTACTCTACGACGATCCTCTCGCTTGGCCCCGGCGTCACCTCGCCCACCAGCGCCGCCCCTTCCACCCCCCGCTCGCGCAGGGCGGCGAGCAGCCCCGCCGTCGCCTCCGCCGCCACCGACAGCAAGAGTCCGCCCGAGGTCTGGGGATCGAAGAGCGCGTCCTGCAGGCGTTGGGATACACGGGGGCCGAAATCCACGAACGGCCCCCGGAATTTCTTGTTGTTGTAAGCCCCGGCGGGGATCAGGCCCATGCCTGCCCACTCCAGGGCCTCGCCAGGCACCGGCACCGCCGCCGACTCGATCCGCACCCCGTGCCCGGAGCCTACCACCATCTCGGCCAGATGCCCCAAAAAGCCAAAGCCGGTGACATCGGTGCAGGCATGGACCGGGAAATCGGCCATCACCAGGGCCGGGTCGCGGTTTAGGGCCGCCATCTGCCGGGTCACCCGCTCCGTCACCTCCGGCCCGGCCAGCCCGGCCTTGATGGCGGTGCAGATGATCCCCACCCCCAGCGGTTTGGTGAGGATCAGCCGGTCGCCGGCCTGGAGATGGCGTTTGGTGAGGATCCGGCGGGGGTGGACGAAGCCGGTCACCGACAGGCCGTACTTCAACTCCGCGTCCTCCACCGTGTGGCCGCCCACCAGCACCACCCCGGCCTCCCGCATGACGGCCAGCCCGCCCTCGATCATCGCCCTCAGCACCGAGATGTCCAGGGTCTTGGCCGGGAAGGCGACCACGTTCATGGCCGTCTTGGGCGTGCCGCCCATGGCGTAGATGTCGCTTAGGGCGTTGGCGGCGGCGATCTGGCCAAACCAGAAGGGGTCGTCGACCATGGGCGGGAAGAAATCGATGGTCTGCACCAGGGCCAGGTCGTCGGACAGACGGTAGACCCCGGCGTCGTCAGCCCGCTCCAGGCCGACAATCAGGTTGTCGTCCACTGGCAAATCTAGGCCGCACAGGGCGCGATCCAGGTCGCCGGGGCCGAGCTTGGCGGCGCAGCCGGCACCCTTGACGGTCTGGGTCAGGCGGATCTGGGGTTGATTCACGGGTCGTTCCTTGTTTGATTAAGTTGAGATCGGGGGTGACTTGGGGTGGTCGTCACGGGGCAGTGCCGTCTTCCTAGGCTTATAGGTCGTTTCGCCAGTTTGTCAAATTCAAATCTTGATGTTTTCGTTGATTGGCCAGTGGCGGCGGGGCGGGCCGAAATTTGGCCTTGCAACTTGCCCCGTAGTTGGTATGTTATTTTGTTTTTTTGCCACCATGTTGATGGTCTGCCAAGGGGTACTGCCATGGATTACCGCGCCACTCTCAATCTGCCCGACACCAAGTTCAAGATGAAGGCGAGCCTCGCCCAGCGCGAGCCCGAGTTGCTGAAAAAATGGGAGGACGAGGGCCTGTACGCCCGAGTGCAGGAGGCGACCAAGGGTCGGCCCGACTATATCCTGCACGACGGCCCGCCTTACGCCAACGGCCATATCCACATCGGCCACGCCTTGAACAAGATCTTGAAGGACATCATCCTGCGCTCCCGGCGGATGTCGGGGTTTAATTGCCCCTACGTGCCGGGCTGGGACTGCCACGGCCTGCCCATCGAGCACAACGTCGATAAGGAACTGGGGGGCAAAAAGCGGGAGATCGACAAGCTCGCCTTTCGCGCCGCCTGCCGGGACTACGCCCGGAAATGGGTCAAGGCCCAGGCGGAGGAGTTCAAGCGCCTGGGGGTGCTGGGCGACTGGGGGCACCCCTATCTGACCATCGACTACGGTTACGAGGCGGCCACCGCCCGCGAGTTCAACCGTTTCCTGACCTCCGGGGCGGTGGTGCGCAGCAAGAAGCCGGTGCACTGGTGCTCGTCCTGCGGCACCGCCCTGGCCGAGGCGGAGGTCGATTACGCCGATCACGCCTCCCACTCCATTTACGTCAAGTTTCCGGTGGCGGCGGACCTGGCCGCCGCCCTCCCGGCCCTGGCCGGCAAAAAGGCCTTTGTGGTGATCTGGACCACCACCCCCTGGACGCTCCCCGCCAACCTGGCGGTGGCCCTGCATCCCGACTACACCTACGCCGTCTGCCAGGTGGGGGAGGAGGTGCTGATCATGGCCGAGGAACTGGCCCCTCAGGTGCTCGCCGCCCTGGGTCTGTCCGGCCAGGTGACCGCCACCTTCGCCGCCGCCCTCCTGGAGGGCCGTCACTGCCGCCATCCCTTCCTGGAGCGCGATTCGCTGGTGGTGCTGGCCGATTACGTCACCCTGGACGCCGGCACCGGCTGCGTCCACACCGCCCCCGGACATGGCCGGGAGGACTACCTGACCGGCCGGCGCTACGGCCTGCCCATTCTGGCGCCGGTGGACGGCCGGGGGATGTTCACCGAGGAGGCCGGGCCTTACGCCGGGATGGCGATCAACGACGCCAACCCCTTGATCTGCGAGCAGCTCTCCCAAGCCGGCCTGCTGCTAGGCCAGGGCAAGATAAGCCACAGCTACCCCCACTGCTGGCGCTGCAAGCGGCCGGTGATCTTCCGGGCCACCGAGCAGTGGTTCATCTCCATGGAGGAGAACGGCCTGCGCGACAAGGCGCTCGCCGCCATCGACCAGGTGAGCTGGACCCCCAGGTGGGGCCGGGAGCGGATCCACGGCATGGTGGCCTCGCGGCCCGACTGGTGCCTATCCCGCCAGCGGGCCTGGGGGGTGCCGATCACCGCCATCCTTTGCCTCACATGCGGGGCAGTGCAAAACGACGAGAAGATCAACGCCCGTATTGACGGGCTCTTCCGCCAGGAGGGGGCCGACGCCTGGTACGCCCGAGAGGTTGCGGAGTTCCTGGACGCGGGTCACGCCTGCCGCCAGTGCGGGGGGACGGAGTTCCGCAAGGAGGAGGATATCCTCGATGTCTGGTTCGACTCCGGCACCAGCCACGCCGCGGTGCTCGAGGAGCGGGCGGAGCTCTCCTCGCCCGCCGATCTGTATCTTGAGGGCAGCGACCAGCACCGGGGCTGGTTTCAGAGCTCGCTTCTGGCCTCGGTGGGCAACCGGGGCCGGGCCCCCTACCGGGGGGTATTGACCCACGGTTTCGTGGTGGACGAGCATGGCCGCAAGATGTCCAAGAGCGTGGGCAACGTGGTGGCCCCGGAGAAGATCATCAAGCAGCACGGGGCCGAGATCCTGCGCCTGTGGGTGGCCTCCGAGGACTACCGGGACGACGTCAAGATCTCGGATCGGATCATCAGCCACCTCTCCGACGCCTACCGCAAGATCAGAAACACCATCCGCTACCTGCTTAGCAACCTAAGCGACTTCGACCCGGCCCACGACCGGGTGGCGTATGAGAACTTGCCGGAGATCGACCGCTGGGCACTGTCGCAACTGGAGGGCCTGCGGGCCCGGATCGTGGCCGCCTACGAGGCCTTCGAGTTTCACGTCATCTTCCACGCCCTGCAGAACTTCTGCGCCGTGACCATGAGCGCCTTCTATCTCGACATCCAGAAGGATCGCCTCTACACCGCCGCCCCCGCCTCTAGGGAGCGGCGGGCGGCCCAGACCGTGTTCCACGAGCTGGTGGATTCCATCCTGAGGCTGATGGCCCCGGTGCTCTCCTTTACCGCCGCCGAGGCCTGGGAGCACCTGCCGCTGGACCCGAATCGTGAGCCGGAGGTGGCGCTCGCCCTCTTTCCCGCCCCCCACCCCGAGCGTCACCACCCGGAGCTCGACCGGAAGTGGGAGCGGCTGACCGCCATCCGGCGGGAGCTGACCCGGGCCCTGGAGCTGGCGCGGGCCGCCAAGGTGATCGGCCACTCCCTGGAGGCCGAGGTGCGGGTGATGGCGAGCGGCGAGCTGGCCGGGTTCATGTCCGACAACTGGACGACCCTCAAGAACATCAGCATCGTCTCCGAGCTGAGCCGGGCCGACGACTTGGGCCCCGACGACTACCAGGGCGAGCTGCCGGGGCTGGTGGTTCAGGTGCGCCCGGCCCCGGGCGAAAAGTGCGAGCGCTGCTGGACCCGCTGCCCGACCGTGGGTGAATCATCCTCGCATCCCACCCTCTGCCGGCGCTGTCTGGGGGTGCTCGCGGAACTGGGGCTTTGAGTCGTAAGATGCTGGCGCTGCTGATCGTCCTGCTGGTGGTGGCCGCCGACCAGGCGAGCAAGGCCTGGATCGTGGCCCACTTCTCCCTCTATCAGGCCCGGGAGCTTATCCCCGGCCTGTTCAGCCTGACCTATCTCACCAACCAGGGCTCGGCCTTCGGCTTCCTAAACGGCGAGCATGGACCCTGGCGGCAGGCCTTCTTCGTCGGGGTGGCGCTGGCCGCCATGCTGGCGATGCTCGTCTTTCTGCGCAAGCTGCGGGACGAGAGCCGGTGGTGCCTGGTGGCGGTAAGCCTGATCCTGGGCGGGGCGGCGGGCAACCTCATCGACCGGCTGCGGCTGGGGGCGGTGGTGGATTTTTTGGATTTCTACTGGCGCGGCCATCACTGGCCGGCCTTCAACGTGGCGGACTCGGCGATTACGGTGGGGGTGGCGTTGTTTGTAGCCGCGCAACTGTGGGGCCAGCCCGAGGGACGCTAGCGGCTGGTTGCCACTGGCCTTGATCGCCAGCTATCAGGACGAGGCGTGGGTATTTGCCATGAGTGATGGCGTCGCAAAAAGTCCGATCTACTGCGTTGCGGGACGGTTTGGCTCGTTCGGCATACCATCTGTATGGCCTCACTCGCCAAACACACCCCGCGCCTTGTATGTCGGCCCTTTT
>JAJYJA010000087.1 GCA_021789795.1 Deltaproteobacteria bacterium
TGTGCAGGGGCATCAGCCCGGCCTTGACCCCGAAGCCGAAGAGGGCGAGCAGGAAGAGGGCGGCGGCGATTGGGGCGGCGGCGTCAAGGCTGGCGGGAGGGGGGAAGTCGAACGAGCCCACCTGCCGTGCCAGGAGGACGAAGAGGGCGTACAGGGCCAGGGTGGCGGTGTGGGTGTAGGCCAGATAGACGAAGGCCGCCCGCCGGGACTCCTCTTTTTCCTGTTCGGTTAAGACGAGGAGAAAACTGCCCAGGGCCATCAGCTCCCAGGCCACCAGGAAGAGGATGGCGTTGCGGCAGCCGGGCAGGGCCGCGATACTGGCCGCAACGATCCCGTACAGCAGCCTGACCCGTCCGGCGGAGGTTCCGAGTTTGGCCTGGGGCATGTACCCCAGGCCGTAGATGCCGCCCAGGCCGCTGACCAAGAAGATCGGCAGCAGAAATACCGCCGCCAGGGAGTCGAGCCGGAAGGCCAGCCGGGCGCCTGGCAGCAGCGACCAGGCCCAGGCCGTCTGGGGCGAGGCCTGGCTGGCCAGTGACGCCAAGACCGCCGTCAGCCCCAGCAGACTGCCACCCGCCAGGAGCAGGGCGCTTAGTGACTCGGCCCGGCGGGCGGCAAGACCATTCCCCGCCAGCCAGGCCGGCAGCCCCGAGATCAACATGATCAGGATGGCGGCGGGGTAGAGGATAGCCATCAACCGGTTTTCCGTCTCCCCAGCAGGCGCAGCAGGCCGTCCAGGATGGTGTAGGGATGCGGCGGGCAGCCGGGGACGAAGAGGTCCACCGGCAGCAGGGAGTCCAGGCCGCTCGCCACCTCGGGGCTGCCTCTAAACGGCCCGCCGCCGATGGCGCAGGCCCCCACCGCGATCACCAGCTTGGGGGCGGGGGTGGCCTCGTAGGTGGCGAGCAGGGCCTGGTGCATGTTGGCGGATACCGGCCCGGTGACCAGGAGACCGTCGGCGTGGCGCGGCGAGGCCACGAACTGGATGCCGAAGCGGCCCAGGTCGAAGACCAGGGTGCCTAAGACGTTGCAGTCCGCCTCGCAGGCGTTGCAGCCGCCCGCCGACACCTGACGCAGTTTGAGCGAGCGGCCAAAGAGCCGCCGCGGCTCCGGGGCCAGAGGCCAGGCCAGGTTCAGTCCCTTGGCCGGCTGACGCCAGAGCAGCTCCCGGTTTCTTACCGCCAGGCGGTAGTCGGGGGTGAAGTGGATAAAGCCCTGGGGACAGGCCGGGCAATCGGCGCAGAACAGGCAGCGGCCCAGATCGAGGGCCAGGGCGCCCTCCTGTAGATCGCAGGCTCCGAACGGACAGCGGCTTACGCATTCGGCGCAGCCCGGCGGGCACTCGGGCGTCAGCTCCGGCAGGCCCCGGAAGCGGGGGGAGAGTTGGGGCTCCACCAGGGGGAATTGGCCGGTCTGGTATCCCTGCCGGAGGCGTTCGGCGATCACGCGCAGCATAGTGGCTCAACCTCCATTTCTCTCACGCCTCCCGTTCATAGGTCAAAGCCGCAGTACGACAGGTTGAAGCTCTTGTTACACAAGGGAAAATCCGAGATCTGGGTGCCGCGCAGGGCCATGGCCAGACCGCTCCAGTTGTGGAAGGAGGGATCGACGATCTTGTAGCGTCTAAAGCGGCCGTCCCCGCCGGTGATGGCCACATGGGCCACCTCGCCCCGCCAGCCCTCCACCAGCGACAGGGCCAGGGAGTCGGGGGCGAGCTGGCCCAAGGGCCGTGCGATTTCCCCGTCCGGCAGGGCGGCTAGCAGGCGGCGGGTGAGGCTCAAGGAGACCTCGATCTCCCGGTGCCGCACCCGGGCCCGGGCGAAGACGTCCCCCAGTTCGTCGGTAATCATCTCGTCAAACGACTCCTTGTACACCCCGGTGGGGAAGAAGAAGCGTCCGTCCCTGGGTACCCCGCAGGCCCTGGCCGCCAGCCCCACCAGACCCAGGTCCTCGGCGGTGGAGCGCGATACCCTGCCCACCCCCTCCAGCCGGCCCAGCACCGAGGGGGTGGCGAAGAAGAGCCGGCAGGCCCCCAGGGTGTTGGCCTGCACCCCGTCCAGGGTGGCGAGCAACTGCCGGTCGAGCCCGCCGTCGAGATCGAAGCCTACCCCCCCCGGCCGCACCAGACCCCGGCCAAAACGACTGCCGCAGAGGAGGGCGGTCAGGTTCAGGTAGTCGCCCCGGAGGCGGCCGCAGAAGGCGGCGGTGGGCAGAAAACCCACGTCGCCGGACAGGGCCCCGATGTCGCCCACGTGGTTGGCCAGCCGTTCCAGCTCCAGCCCCAGGGCGCGGATGGCCTGGGCCCGGGGCGGGGCGGGCTGGCCGGCGAGGCCCTCGAGCACCTTGCTGTAGGCGGTCATGTGGGCCACGGTGGTGTCGCCGGCGATGGTCTCCATCTGCCGGTCGCCGGCGGGATGCGGGCCGCCGACCAGCAGGCGTTCCAGGCCCCGGTGCTGGTAGCCCAGGGAGATCTCCAGGTGCAGCACCTGCTCGCCGTGGCACTGGAAGCGGAAATGCCCCGGCTCGATGACCCCGGCGTGCACCGGGCCCACCGCCACCTCGTGGATACCGTCCCCCTCCACCTGGTAGAACTCCATGTCGCCCGGCCGGGGGTGGGCCTCGGGATCGCGGCCCCAGGCGTCGTGCCCCGTCCGCCAGGAGGCGTGGAAGCGCACCGGCTTGAGCCAGGGGTGGCCCTCGGGGATCACCCCGAACTGCTCGGCGATCTCCCGTTCGAAGAGGTGGAGCTGGGGGCAGTTGGGGGTCAGGGACTGGAAGCGCTCGCCGAGCGGGGTGCGAAAGAGGGCGAAGTTGGCGTGCCGCTCCCGGGCCATGACGGCGTACAGTTCCAGACGTCCGTCCGTCTCCGGGGCCGCGAAATAGGCCGCCACCCGGCTGCCGCTGTCGAACTCGGCCAGCACCGCGTCGGCGAAGGTGTCGTAATCGAGCCTGGGGATCTGGGCCACCGGCGTCTGGGCGCCGTTGGCGATCCGCACCGACTGCTTGGATCTCATCGGCCTGCCTCCAGGGTGCCCGCCGCCGCCTTGAGCATCGTCCGCACCGGCTCCGGCAGGTAGAGCCCCAGGATCAACACCAGGAGCAAGAGCGTCGCCGGCGGGGCCAGGGTGAGAAAATTCTCGTTCCAGTTCACCTGGTTGGCCCTGGGGCTGGGCTTGCCCAAGGTCACGGCCAGCACCGTGCTTCCCATGCCGATGAAGATCACCGCCAGCATCAGCAACATGTAGCCGCCCAGGGGGAAGCGGCCCGCCGAAAACACCCCTTGCAGGATGGTCAGCTCGCTTACGAAGAGGCCGAAGGGCGGCGAGCCGGTGACCGCCAGGAAGCCGGCCACAAACAGGGAGGCGGAGATCGGCAGCACGGCGATGGCGCCCGCCACCTCCTCCCGGCGCTTGCTGTCGAAGCGGCGGTGGATGTTGCCGGCGGTCAGGAAGAGCACCCCCTTGACCAGGGCGTTGTTGATCATGTGCAGCAGGGCGCCGAAGACGGCCAGCCCCCCAACCCCGAAGCCGATGGCCAGGATGCCCATGTGCTCGACGCTGGAGTAGGCCAGGAGCCGCTTGAAATCCGGCTGCTTGATGACGAAGACGGCGGCGAAGAAGAGCGACAGAACTCCCATCACCACCAGGGCCTGCCGGGCGACCTCCGCCTCGCCAGCGGCGTTCATGATCTGCACGGTGCGCAGCAGGGCCAGGAAGGCGATGCTGGTCAGCCCCCCGGCCAGGAGGGCGCCGACCATCCCCGGGGCCTCGCCGTAGGCGTCGGGCTTCCAGGTGTGCAGGGGCGCGAACCCGGCCTTGGTGCCGAAGCCCACCAGCAGAAAGACGAAGCCGGCCCGCAGCCAGGGCCGAGACAGGTGAGGCGCCCCGGCCAGCAGTTCGTCGAGTTGGAGGCTGATGTGGGGGGCGGGCAGCACGGAGTAGGCCACGAACAGGATGCCCAGCATGGCTAGGGCGATGCCCACCGAGCAGAGCAGCAGGTATTTCCAGGTCGCCTCGATCGACAGCCGGTTGCGGTTGAAGTAGATGAGCGGCGCCGAGGCCAGGGTGGTGGCCTCCACCGCCACCCAGAGGATGCCGAGATGACGGGCCATCGCCGACAGGCTCATGGCGGCAAGGAAGAGGAAGAGGCAGGAGACGAAGGCCCGGGTGCCCCACTGCTGCCGGAAACGCAGGTAGCCCAGGCCGTATACCGAGCAGCAGGCGAAGAGCAGGGAGACCAGGAGCAGCACCAGGCGGCCCAGGGGGTCAAGGCCCAGCCAGGCGCCGACCGGCAGGGGCTCCGGGGTGATGACCGCCGCCAGTGCCAGCAGCAGGTGGGCCACGCCGCCCACCGGCAGGAGCCAGGCCCGCAGCCGGTCGGAGGGCAGGAGGTAGGCGGCCAGGGCGAAGGCCGCCGGGACAAGGACAAGCAGGGTCTTCATCTCACTCCCTAAGCAAGGACAGGTTTTCGACGTTCAAGGAGGAAAATTCCCGGTTGATCTGGTTGACCACGATGCCCATGACGAAGACCGCCACCAGCAGGTCGAGCAGCACCCCCGCCTCCACCATCAGGGGCATGGCCTCGGTCAGGAGCAGGCCGAAGATGAAGATGCCGTTTTCAAAGATCAGATACCCCAGGGCCTGGGTCAGGGCCTTGCGCCGGGTGATCATCATCAGGAAGCCCGCCCCCAGGGTGGCCAGTCCGCAGGGGATGACCAGCGAGCCGCGATGGGCGGCCACCAGGGGCAGATGATCGCTGAAGATGAAGGCCCCGGCGGTGGCCACCGTGCCCAGGATCAAGGTGGGCACGTAGCCGATCATGGGGTCGATCTCCCGGCGGATGCGCACCTGGCGGATGGCCCTAAACAGCAGCCAGGGCATCACCACCCCCTTCAGGGCCAGGGCCGAGCCGGCCAGAAACAGGGTATGTCCGGAGATGGGGTGCATGAGCAGCGGCACGCAGGCCAGCATGGCGCCTTGCAGGGCCGCGGTCTGGATGCAGGCCCCGAGCCGGCTGCTGCCCAGGATGAAGAAGTTGAGCAGGATGACCAGGAGCAACAAGAGGTTGGCCAGGTTTTCCATCGCTTACCTCAAGAGCAGGATCAGGGCGAAGAAGGAGAGCAGCGAGGTGCCGATCAGGAGCTGGGGCACCTTTAAGAGCGGCAGCCTGGCGATGACCGACTCCACCACCCCGATCAGCACCGCCAGGAGCAGCATGGCCAGGGCGAAGACGGCGGCGTCGAGCGGCGCCGAGCCCAGCGACACCGGCAGGGCCAGACCCACGGTCATGGCCCCCAGCAACAGGAGTTTCATGGCGGCGCCGTAGAGGATCATCCCGAAGTCGGGGCCGCTGTGGTCGAGCACCATCACCTCGTGGATCATGGTCAGCTCCAGGTGGGTGGTGGGGTCGTCAAAGGGGATGCGGCAATTCTCGACTAAGGTCACCACCAGCATGCAGAAGATGGCGAGCATCAGGGAGGGGGCCGCGGTGTGCCAGCCCGCCGCCAGGGCGGGGCCGAAGAGGCCGCCCAGGGAGAAGGAGCCGGTCAGCCGCACCAGGACGATGAGCACGAAGAAGACGGTCGGCTCGACCAGGCAGGCGAAGGTCACCTCGCGGGCGGCGCCCATGCCCTCGAAGGCGGAGCCGGTGTCCAGGGCCGCGACCGCGGTGCAGAAACGGGAGAGCCCCAGTAGGTAGATCACGAAGATCAAGTCGCCGTCAAAGCCCAGCGGCGCCCCGATGGCCCCGAAGGGCACGAACAGCGAGGCCACCAGCGGCGCCGTAAGCCCCGCCACCGGCCCGGCCCTAAACAGCCAGGTGGTGGTGCGGCTGATCACCATGTCCTTGCGGAAGAGCCGGGCCAGGTCGTAGTAGGGCTGGACAAGCGGCGGGCCCTTACGCCCGGCGAACCCGGCCTTGGTCTTGGCGATCACCCCCAGGAGCAGGGGCGAGAGGCCGAGCAGCAAGGCGAGGTGCCAGAAGAGACGGATGAGCATGGTCATAACCTGACCGCCACCCAGCCCAGCAGGGCCACGATGACGCTGAAGATGTAGAAGACGTAGATATGCACCAACCCCGATTGCAGGCGTCTTAACCGGTTGCAGCGGGCCGCCACCCAGGCGAAGAGGGGCAGGAACCCGGCCTCCAGCACCAGGTCGGGGGCCTGATGCCTGAACACCTCCCGGCCTGGGAAGAGCCGCACCGAGCGGCCGCCCTCGATCCGGGGCCGGAGGCAGTCGCAGAAAAAACTCACCCCGGCCAGCTCGCTAAAACCCTCGGCGCTGTAAGCCATGCGGCGGGTGGGGAACAGGTAGCCGCAGCCCCAGGTGGGGACGGCGGGCGTCTCGGCCCGGCGGGGCCTCCGCCAACGGCCCAGCAGGGCGGTTAAGGCCAGCAGCAGGGTCAGTCCCTGGGCCAGTCCGCCCAGCCAGAGCGGCAGCAGCCCGGCCTGGGCCAGGAGCGGCGCCGCCGGCGGCTCGATCATCCCCGCCACCCGCAGCACCGGCCCGAGCAGCAGACTGGGGGCCAAGCCGCCAGCCAGACAGAGGCCGGCCAGGACGAACATGGGGACGAGCATCAAGGCCCCGGACTCGTGGGCCAGCTCCGTCCGAGAGTCGCGCGGCTCGCCGCCCAAGGCGATGCCGATCAGGCGGCTGAAGACCAACAGCGCCAGCCCGCCCACCAGGGCCAACAGGCCAACGATCACCAGGGGGAAGAAGGCGGCCAGGCCCTTGAGCCGCACCCCGGCCTCCAGAAATCCCCGATAGATGAACCACTCGCCGAGCAGGCCGTTGGCCGGCGGCAGGGCGGTAACCGCCAGGGCCCCGACCACCAGGCAGAGGCCAGTGGCCGGCATCCGCCGCATCAGTCCGCCCAGGCGGTTTAGATTGCGGCTGCCCGTCCCGTGCAGGAGCGAGCCCGCCCCCAGGAAGAGCAACCCCTTGAACAGGGCGTGGTTTAGGATGTGGGTCAAGGCCCCGGTCAGGGCCAGGGCCGCCAGTTGCGGGTAGCGTCCGCGGCAGAACAGCCACAAACCCAGGGCGAGGAGGATGAGGCCTACGTTTTCCACCGTGGAGTAGGCGAGGCCGCGTTTCACGTCGTTTTGGAAGGCGGACATGGCAATGCCGAACAGGGCCCCGGCCAGGCCCAGGGCCATCAGCGTCCCGCCCCACCAGCCTGGGGCGCTGGGCAGGAAGAGCAGGAAGCGGACGAGCCCGTAGAGGGCGGTCTTCACCATTGCCCCGGACATCAGGGCCGAGACGTGGCTGGGGGCGGCGGGATGGGCCTCGGGCAGCCAGACGTGGAAGGGGAAGAGCCCGGCCTTGCTGCCGAAGCCAAGCAGCAGCAGGATAAAGAGCAGGGAGGCGGTGGGGCCGGGGAGGTGGCTTAAGGCGGCAAAGGCGGAGAAATCGAACCCGCCGGCGAAGGCGCCGACGGTCAGGAAGCCACCCAAAAGCAGGGCCGCCCCCAGGTGGGTGGCCAGGAGATAGATCAATCCGGCCCTGGCGGTCGCGGGCTCGCGATGTTCGGTGACCACCAGGAAGAAGGAGGCGAGCGACATGCCCTCCCAGGCGAAGAGGAAGAGCAGGGCGTTGGCCGCCGCGATCACCACCGACATGGAGGCCACCAGCAGGTTGTAGAACAGCCAGTGCAGGCCGGGAAGGCGTCCCTCGTGGCCCCGCAGATAGCCGACGCCGTAAATGGCGCCCAGCAGACCCAGCAGATGGACGGGGATGAGGAAGAAGGCGGCCAGGGGGTCAAGGCGCAGGGAAAGGGTGAGGCCGGGGATGGTGGTGGCGAGCGCCAGGCCCGCCGTCTGGCCGTTGGCCAGCGCGCCAGCCGCCATCGCCAGCCCGGCCAGGGAGCCCAGGGCCGCCGAGCCGCCGCCCACCAGGGCGGCCGCCAGGGGCCGTCGCCCCAGGGCGGGAGCCAGAATGCCGCCGGTCAGCAGCAGAAGCCAGGAAACAATCAGTAGTTGCACCGCATCGACCTTACAGGGACAGGGAGTCGTTGGAATCAGCGCCGCCGGGGCGGGCTGGAGGATAACTCTTAATAAGGAGGCGGGGAAAGTGGCCCTCGGGCCGCAAACTCCCGCCTGGAGGGTAAACTTCAGGCAAGAACGCGGCACCATTTGCGCCGGGGCGCAGGGCGTGGGATGAGCCCACGAAAATGGCCGCGTGGCGTGAGTTGCCCCTCGCGTTTTACCATCGTCGTCGGTCATGTGGCAGTCGGCTTGAAAGAGACGGCTGTCCATGGCTGGCAGCGTGAAACGAGCCCTCTCAATGTGTTATTTCCTGGCAAATGTCAAGGGGAAAAGTCGCCCCAGTGGGGGAAGCCCGCCGTCTAGCGTTTCTGGGCCGTCTGGCCATTTCTTACTTCTACTTTTAGGGGAGCGGTGGTATAGAGGGAATTTCGGCTCCAGGGCAACTCCATCGAGACACCCCGCCATCGGACAGCAAACCATGCGCTCCCAATTCCTTCCCTTCTCCCGGCCCTCGATCAGCGAGGACGAAATCGCCCAGGTGGGCGAGGTGCTGCGCTCGGGCTGGATCACCACCGGTCTCAAGGCCGCCGCCTTTGAGGACGCCTTCGTCGCCTACTGCGGCGGCCGGGGCGCCGTGGCCCTGGCCTCGGCCACCGCCGGGATGCATATCCTGCTTAAGGCCTTGGACATCAAGCCCGGCGACGAGGTGGTGACCCCCTCCCTGACCTGGGTGTCCACCGTCAACCTGATCACCCTGGCCGGCGCCACCCCGGTCTTTGCCGACATCGACCGCCACACCCTGATGGTGACGCCAGAGACCGTCGCCCCCTGCCTGTCGGAACGCACTCGGTTGATCGTGCCGGTGCATTTCGCCGGGGCCAGCCTCGATCTCGATCCCCTGCGCGCCCTGGCGGCCAGCCGTGGCATCCCGCTGGTCGAGGACGCGGCCCACGCCGCTGGCACCGAGTACCGGGGCCGGAAGATCGGGGCGGAGGGCACCAGTATCTTCTCCTTTCACCCGATCAAGAACCTCACCTGCGGCGAGGGCGGGATGCTGGTCAGCGACGACGCGGCGCTTGTCGAGCGTATCAAGCGCCTGAAGTTCCACGGCCTGGGGGTCGATGCCTACGACCGGGACACCCAGGGCCGCGCCCCCCAGGCCGAGGTCATCGAGCCGGGCTACAAGTACAACCTGACCGACTTCGCCGCCGTCCTGGGGCTTGGCCAACTGGCGCGGCTGGAGGGCTTCATCGAGCGCCGCGCCGCCCTGGCCGGGCTCTACCGGGAGCTGCTGGCCGGAATCGACGAAATCACCCCGCTGGCCCTGCCCGCCTGGCCCCAGCGCCACGCCTGGCATCTGTTCATCGTCCGGCTGGAGGTGGAGCGGGCGGGATTGAGCCGCGACGAGTTCATGGCCCGGCTCAAGGCCCGAAATATCGGCACCGGCCTGCATTTTAAGGCCGTGCATCTTCAGAAATACTACCGCGATACCCTGGCGCTCACCCCCGGCGCTCTGCCGGCCACAGAGTGGAACTCGGAGCGCATCCTGTCGCTGCCCCTGTTCCCGGCCATGACCGAGGCCGAGGTGGCGGAGGTGGTGGCGGCGATCAAGGAGGTGCTGACGGCATGAGCCTGGCGTTGTCGGTGGTCATCCCGGTCTATAACGAGGAGGCGAGCTTGGGCGAGCTGATCGGCCGCTGTCTCGCCGCCTGCCGCGAGACCAGCCGGGCCTTTGAAATCATCCTGGTGGATGACGGCAGCCGCGACCGC
>JAJYJA010000088.1 GCA_021789795.1 Deltaproteobacteria bacterium
CCTGAGCACCGAGGGCCTGCTGCACCTGATGGGGCTGCTGGTGCGGAAATCCGGCAAACGGGCGGTGTCGCTCTACGTCACGGAGTTAAGCCGCCAGGCCACCCACATCCAGGGCGCCGAACTGAAGCAGATGGGCTACCCGCCCGGCCCCCTCTACGCCACCATCTTGAACCACCTGCTGGAGGCCAGGCTCGATGGGCTGGTGCAAAATGCCGAGGATGAGGCGGCCTTCTTGAGGCAACACTACCCCTTGCCGGGATAGCGGGCGGCGGGCTGGCCTGGTTCTGGCCTCATGCCTTGCCTGTTTGCAAGACCTGACCCCGAAAGTCAGCTTGACATTTTGGCGATTGGCTCTATGCTGTCGCCCATGAATATCAATCACCTGCTACAGCAGCTGGTCATCACCGCCCCGCCCTTTCTCTTCGCGCTCACCGTGCACGAGTTCGCCCACGGCTACGTGGCCTATAAGCTGGGCGACCCCACCGCCGCCCGCCTAGGCCGCCTGAGCTTAAACCCCATGAAACACCTGGACCCCCTGGGGGTGCTGGCCTTCTTTCTGACCAAGATCGGCTGGGCCAAGCCGGTGCCCATCGATGCCCGTTATTTCCGGAATCCGGGCCGGGACATGCTGCTGGTGGCCCTGGCCGGGCCGGGGATCAACCTGGCCCTGGCGGTGGCCAGCACCCTGTCCGCCAAGGTCATCATCTTCGCCAGCGCCGGGTTGCCCGCCTTCCTGGTGCTGCCTCTCTTGCAGATGACGGTGGCCAGCATCTGGATCAACCTGATGCTCGCGGTCTTCAACCTGGTGCCCATCCCGCCCCTGGACGGCAGCAGGGTGCTCAGCTCCCTCCTGCCGTCCCATATGGCCAGGAGTTACGCCAGGCTAGAGCCCTACGGCTTCATCATCGTGCTGATCCTCTTCTACACCGGCCTTCTTCCCCGCCTCATCATGCCCATCGTCTCCTTCGCCCAGAATCTGATCATGGGCTAGCAGGCCCGGCCAAACCCAGCCCCAAAACACGAACGGCGCACCCCTTGCGGGATACGCCGTTCGTGCCTGCCCTCATGCCCGATGAGGTCTAGACCCTGGGAAGCGCTCAGCCACCCGTCTTGGTGGGGCAGGAGTCCTGCTGCTTGCCCGTATTGTTTACCGTCCCCAGGATATAGGGCCGGGAGACCTTGACCCGCACCCCGTCCGCCACCTCCAGGGTGACCACGGTGTCGGTGAGCCCGGTGACGGTGCCGATCAGCCCGCCGCTCGAGACCACCAGGTCGCCCTTCTTCAGGCCGGTCAGGAAGTCCTGATGCTCGCGGGCCTTCTTCTGCTGGGGCCGGATCAGGAGAAAGTAGAAGACCACGAAGATCAGGATCAGGGGTAGAAATTGCCCCAACTGGCCCAAAGGGCCGCCGGGTGCGGCTGGGGCGGCGCCCGCCGCCTGCGCGATGCTTGCTCCGAACATGGTGTAACCTCCGCTGTTGGTTGTTGACCGATCGTCTTACGGCCCCTCTTGCCGCCGGTGGTAGAACTCCCGCCGGAACTCGGCGAAACGATCCTCCTCCAGGGCCTGCCGGATGCCGGCCATCAGGCCGACATAGTAGTGCAGGTTGTGGATGCTGTTCAAGGTGGAGGCCAGGATCTCGCGGGCCAGGTACAGGTGCCTGAGGTAGGCCCGGGAGAAGTGGCGGCAGACGTAGCAGCCGCAGTGCTCGTCGAGGGGCCGACTATCCCTCTGGTACTGGGCGTTCTTTATAGCAACCTTGCCCTGGGAAGTAAAGAGCAATCCGTTTCTGGCGTTGCGGGTGGGCATGACGCAGTCGAACATGTCCACCCCCCGCCAGACGCCCTCCACCAAGTCCTCCGGGGTGCCGACCCCCATGAGGTAGATGGGATGATCCTTGGGCATCAGGCGTGCGGTGTGCTCGGTTAGGTCGAGCATCAGTTCCTTGGGTTCGCCGACGCTTAAGCCACCCAGGGCGTAGCCGTCAAAGCCGATCTCGACTAACTCGTCCACCGCCTGGGCCCGCAGCTCCGGGTACATGCCGCCCTGGATGATGCCGAACAGGAGCTGGCCGCTCTCCCGCCGCTGGGCCGTCCGCGAGCGCCGGGCCCAGCGGCCGGTCAGGGCGGTGGCCAGGATCGTCTCTTCCCGGCTGGCGGGATAGGGGATGCAGGTGTCGAGATTCATCATGATGTCGGAGCCCAGGGCCTCCTGCACCCTAACCGCGTCCTCCGGGCTCAGGAAGAGGTTGGCCCCGTCCAGATGCGACTTGAAGGCGGCGCCCTCCTCGCTGATCCTGGTCAGGTCTTTCAAGGAAAAGATCTGAAAGCCGCCGGAGTCGGTGAGGATGGCCCCCGGCCAGCCCATGAAGCGGTGCAGCCCGCCCAGCTCTTGCACCAGTTGCTGGCCGGGCCGCAAGAATAAGTGGTAGGTATTGGCCAGGATGATCTCGGCCCCGAGGTCGCTCAGCTCGGCGGGGGTCACCGCCTTGACCGTGGCCTGGGTGCCCACCGGCATGAAGACCGGGGTCTGGAAGAGCCCGTGCCGGGTCGTCACCTGGCCGCGCCGGGCCGGGCACTGGCTGGACTGCCTGATCAGGGTGAAGGGCGAGGGCATGGCCTAGAGCGCCCCCCGTTTCTTGAGTTGCACCTGCAAGACCCCGATCGCCGCCGGGGTGACCCCCGAGATCCGGGAGGCCTGGCCCAGGGAGCGGGGCCGCACCCGGCTGAGCTTCTCCACCACCTCGTGGGACAGGCCGGCCAGGGCCGGGTAGTCGAGGTCGTCGGGCAGGAGGACGTCCTCGAATCGGCGGAAGCGGGCCACCTGCTCCTCCTGCCGTTTGACGTAGCCCTCGTACTTGACCTCCAGTTCCACCTCCCGCGCCACCTCCGGGGACACGGCGAGAGGCCGCGCCACCCCCGGCAGGTCGAGCAGGGCGCCCATGCTCAGCTCGGGCCGCCGCAGCAGCTCGATCAGGGTGGCCGGCTGGCGCAGGGGGGCGGTGCCCAGGGCGCGCAGCCGGTCGTTTAGCGCCTCGCCGGGCTTGACGGTGGCGCGGCCCAGCCAGGAGAGGGTCTGGGCGATGCCCTCCCGCTTGCAAGTCATGCGGGCGTAGGCCTCGTCGTCCACCAGGCCCAGACGGCGGCCGGTCTCGGTGAGCCTTAAATCGGCGTTGTCTTCCCGGAGCAGCAGCCGGTACTCGGCCCGGGAGGTGAACAGCCGGTAGGGCTCCTTGGTGCCCAGGGTGACCAGGTCGTCGATCAGCACCCCGGTGTAGGCCTGCGAGCGGTCGAGGATCAGGGGCGGCTCCTCGCGCACCGAGCGCACCGCGTTGATCCCGGCGACCAGCCCTTGCGCCGCCGCCTCCTCGTAGCCCGAGGTGCCGTTGATCTGGCCGGCCAGGAAGAGCCCGGCCAGGCGTTTCACCTCCAGCGAGGGCTTGAGCTCCCGGGGATCGACATAGTCGTACTCGATGGCGTAGCCGGGGCGGATGATCCGGGCCTTTTCCAGGCCGGGGATGCTCTGGATCATGGCCACCTGCACGTCGAAGGGCAGGCTGGTGGGCACCCCGTTGGGATAGACCTCCACCGTCTCTAGGCCCTCCGGCTCCAGGAAGATCTGGTGCCGGAGCTTGTCTGGGAAACGGGCGATCTTGTCCTCGATCGACGGGCAATAGCGGGCGCCCACCCCCTTGATCACCCCGGTGAACATGGGCGAGCGGTCGAGGCCGGCACGGATGATGTCGTGGGTGCGCTGGTTGGTGTAGGTGACGTGGCAGGGCAACTGGGGCAGCGGCGGCGGGCCTTGACTGGCGAAGGAGAACAGGTGGGGCGGGTCGTCGCCGGGTTGGGCCTCCAGCCCCGAGTAGTCGATGGTGGTGCCGTCCAGCCGGGGGGTGGTGCCGGTCTTCATCCGGCCCATGGTCAGGCCCAGGCTCTGCAGGTGCGCGGGTAGCGACCGGGAGGGGACATCCCCCATCCGGCCAGCGGGAAAGCTCTTCAGCCCGATGTGGATTAGGCCGTTTAAGAAGGTGCCGGTGGCGATCACCACCGCCGAGGCGGTGATGGTCTCGTCCAGGGAGGTGACCACCCCCTGCACCCGGCCATCGGCCACCAGCAGGCGATCGACCACGGTCTGGCGGAGGTCGAGGCCAGGCTGGCGTTCGAGCACCGACTTCATCCGCAGCCGGTAGAGAAGGCGGTCGGCCTGGGCCCGGGAGGACCAGACCGCCGGGCCCTTGCTGGTGTTGAGGCGTCGGAATTGGATGGCGGTGGCGTCGATGTTTTTAGCCATCTCGCCGCCTAGCGCGTCGATCTCTTTTACCAGATGCCCCTTGGCCAGACCGCCGATGGCCGGGTTGCAGGACATGGCGCCGATGCCGTCGGCGTTGATGATCGCCGCCAGGGTGCGGCAGCCCATGCGGGCCGCGGCCAGGGCCGCCTCGCAACCGGCGTGGCCGGCGCCGATGACGATGATGTCGTAGGCGGGGGAGGGCATGGTGGCGCTTGTCGTGGAGATTGACCATCCGGGCGCAAAAAACCCGCAAGGTAACTGAAAAACCCCGCAAGCCTTGCAGCTTCGGGGTTTTTCAGGGATATGGCGGAACTTGCTGGAATGTTTAAATATTTAATGGTGGAGCTAAGCTCCATCGAACCGCAGTGCCAACTAGCTGAAAATAAAATATTTGTCTATTTGGTGATTATCGCTGTTACCCCCAGAGTTACCCCCAGGTGATTGGCATTGATCTGCTCTTTATTTATCTACATGTACCATGACGGCCAAGGTCAAGGCAAGTGGATTGTGGCGTGGAATGTCCCATCCGATGAGAGGGAGAAAACTCGGGAGAAAGGAATTGCCTGTTTGCCTACAGCCGGTTACCGTGATGCCGTTCTGGCCTCCACCCCCTAAGTTGCCCCACAAGTCACCCCCCAAGCCCGGCAGCTGCTCTTGGTCATTAAGGATGCCATGAGCAGTGAGGCGTTGCAAAGCGCCTTGATTTGCAAGACCGCAAGTCATTGCGGGAACGTTGCCTCAAGTCGGCTGTGGAGGATGGACCACTGGAAATGACCATCTCCGGCAAGCCCAACAGCCGTTTGCAGAAATATCGTTTGACCGAAACGGGGTGCCAACTGGCGCGCTATCTTTCCAATTGTTGAGCAACGACTGGCCAAGGTGAGGCCAGTGCAATCGTCAAAGGTTACTGTTATGTCATCACCATTATTCTGCCGCTACATAGGCATCGACTATTCCGGTGCCGAAACACCGACTGCCAGCCTCAAGGGGCTGCGAGTCTATGAGGGGAGCCTGGAGCATGAGCCGGTCGAGGTGCCACCGCCGCCCGGACCTAAAAAGTATTGGACTCGTCAAGGGTTAGCAGAGTGGTTGGCGGAGAGCTTGTCCGGAACGGTCCCTACGGTGGTTGGCATTGATCACAGTTTTTCCTTTCCCCTGCGCTATTTCGAAGTTCATCGTTTGCCGCCGGATTGGCCGTCCTTCCTCGATGATTTTCAACAGCATTGGCCCACGGACAACACAAACACCTATGTGGATTTCGTCCGCGACGGCCTGCGCGGCAACGGCGAGGCACGTGGCGGGAGTTCCCGCTGGCGGAGATTGACCGAGGAGCGGGTAGGGGCCAAATCGGTATTCCATTTCGACGTGCCTGGTTCGGTCGCCAAATCGACCCATGCCGGACTCCCGTGGCTGCGCTATCTGCGCAACCAGCTTGGGGAGCGGATTCATTTCTGGCCCTTTGACGGCTGGGAGCCTCCGGCAGGGCGCTCAACCGTGGCCGAAGTCTACCCCTCCCTGTGGAGCCGGAGCTACCCGCGAGAGGACCGCACCCCCGATCAGCAGGACGCCTATGCGGCAGCCGCTTGGCTGCGGCAGACCGACCTCGACGGCACGCTTGCCAGTTTTTTCAAACCATCCATGCTGCCTGGTCAGTACCCTGTTGCCAGGGTCGAGGGCTGGATTCTCGGAGTGAAGTGAGGAGTCGTATTGGCCATGGAATTGATTAACGCCATGCTGAAAGGACTTGCCGTAGAGGACCTGCGCGGCTGGGCCGGTAGCAAGATATTCAACCGCGGCAAGGACTACGTGGGCAACGTGTCCGATCTCGCCCGCACGGAGGATGGTGCCTTGGTGGCATGGGTCTCCGGCACTGGCGAGTACGCCACCATGGTCAGCCGGGATAAGGCTGGCGACTTCGTTTTCGACTGCACCTGTCCCTATGATGGTGGCGGACCCTGCAAGCACGTGGTGGCAGTGCTCCTTGCAGCGGCCGACGCCTTGAAACGCAAGCAGGAGATCCCGTTGATCGATCCGAACGACGATCGGTATGCGGAACTGGCGGATCAAGATCAGGACGATGATGAAGAGTATGACGATGAAGAACCGGCTACTCCGGCCCCTGCCCCGAAGCCAGCCCCCAGCTGTCCTTCCCCACGACTCAAGGCGATCTTGTCAGGAAAAACTCGTGAAGATTTGCTCGCCATGCTGTTCATCCTGGCGGGAGAGTTCCCTGAGGTTGCCCGCTGGATCGAAGAGTCGGCGCAGCTGAAAACCGGCAAGGTCGATGCCCTGGTCAGTTCTCTGCGCAAAGAGATTCGTCGCCTGACCTCGGAAGACGCCTGGTACAACCCTTGGAAAGACGAAGGGAGTTTGCCCGACTACTCCCATGTCAAAAAAAGGTTGCACGATCTGTTTGATGGCGGTCACGCCGATGCGGTCCTCGACTTGGGGGAGGAACTTTGGGAAGGCGGCAACGAACAGGTGGGCCACTCCCATGACGAAGGGGAGACGGCAGGAGAGATCGCCGACTGCCTGGCCATAGTCGTCCAGGCCCTGCCCAAGAGCAGGTTAACCGCCCCGGAGCAGTTGCTGTGGGTGGTCAACCACGAGCTTGAAGATGAATACGACTTACTGCCAAGGACAGAGGAACTGCTGACCGATCCCAGCTACAAACAGGAACACTGGCGCGATGTCTCTTCGGCCCTCGAACTCCGTCTGAAGGAACAGAAGGTGCCGAAATCATCGGATGCCTTTTCGGCGCGCTACCGTCGCGAAAAGGTGATGTCATGGCTGAAGAGGGCATACCAGCAAAGCGGACAAACGGAGAAGATCATCCCGCTGCTGGAGCAGGAGGCCGACCGATGCCAGAGTTACAACACCCTGGTCGAGGCCTTGCTGGCCGAAGGTCTTCGTGACTGTGCCCGTCAGTGGTGCATCCGAGGATTCGATAAAACCATTCATGAGGCGCGGGGCATTGCCGCTCGATTACAGGAACAGTTGCGGCACATGGCCGAAGAGGACGGGCGGCTCGATTTGGCCGCCGCCTATCGGGCGGAAAATTTTTTTGACCACCCTTCGCCGCAGGCGTATCAGGAACTGCGTCTCGCTACGGAACGGATCAAGGTGTGGACTTTAGTTCGTGAAAGGGCGCTCGATTTTTTGCGGACTGGCCGGCGGCCGGTAGCCGGTAGCAGGGGCGAAAAGGAGCCGTGGCCCCTGCCGGAACCGGAAGTCAAGACGCCGCAAGCCTCGGGCAAGATGCGGTTCTCCAGATCCCCTGATGTGGAAATGCTCATCGAGATCGCCCTGCTCGAAAAGCGGAACAACGATGCCGTGGAGCTCTATCAGGAGTTGCGCAAGAGCAAACGCTGGGGAGTTGAGATTGACAAACAGCTGGCCAAGGCGGTGCAGAAAACACATCCCCAAGTCGCCTTGCAGATCTGGGAGTCCATTGCCCTGCGTCTGATCGCCGAGGTCAAGCCGAAGTCGTATCAGGAGGCTGGCGGGTACCTGCAGAATATGCGCAAGGTGTATGAGAGTACCGGCCGCCTGCCGGAGTGGAAGACACTGATCCTACGTTTACGGGTGGAGCACAAGGCCAAGCGGCGGTTGCTTGAGGTGCTGGATGGGTTGACGAAAGACAAGGAGATAGTGGAGTAGACCCTTGTTATTGAGCGGTGATGTGGGCATGGGCCTGATGATTATGGCTTCATAGGTGCTAAGCCAGGCCCCCGGAATTCACTCCAGCACTTGAATCTGATACCCCATCGCCCGGTAACCTCGCTGCCTCTTCTCCCACATCCTGGCAAGTTTGGGATTGTCACTCTCGACATAGTCATAGATGCGCACGTCTCGCTTGCCGGCATGTTCTCGGTGCAGACGGCCAGCATACTGCTGAATTGTCCCCTTCCACGAAATAGGCATGGCGAGCACCAGGGTGTCGAGGGGAGGGTGATCAAACCCTTCCCCGATCAATCTGCCAGTGGCAAGAAGAACCCTGGGTGCCACATCGTCAAGTTCTGCCAATTTTTCCAGGACAACTCGCCGTTCTTTCTTCGTCATCCGCCCATGCAATACGAAGCAGTTTTCTCTGTCGTCCCCCAAATCTTTACGCAATGACTCAAGGTGCGCGGCTCGTTCAGTGAGGACAAGCACCTTGCGGCCCTGGTCATAGGCGGCACAAATGTCCTGAACGATATGCCGGGTACGGTCGCGGTCATTCACCAAGGCGCTGAACAATTCCTGAATCTCCCCCTCTGGCCGCTGTATAGGGCCAATCAGCCTCTGCGCCCAAACCTCAAGTTGGGCAGGGGCGTTGACCGGCTTGACGGCGTTATGCCGGATCGGGCCGCACTGCATGAAGATGATCGGATGGTGGCCATCGCGTCGGACTGGAGTGGCGGTCATGCCGAGCACATATTTGGCCTTCGACTGTTTCAGGATCTTCTCGAAAGAGAATGCCGACAGGTGATGACACTCGTCAACGATGATCTGTCCATACTGGTCAAGGAGTTCTGCAAGCTCCTCGCGCCGCGATAGAGATTGCAGAACCGCGATGTCAATCTTGCCGGTGGGCTTATTCTTGCCACCGCCGATCAGGCCCAGAGCTCCTTTGGGAAATTCCAGAAAGGTTGCTAACCGTTCCTGCCACTGGCGCAACAGCTCCGTGCGGTGGACCAGGATCAAGGTGCTGATCTTGCGTCGGGCAAGAATCGCGGCGGCGGTGACTGTTTTGCCGAAGGCTGTGGGGGCGCAGAGCACGCCGGTCTCGTGGTCCAGCATGGTCTTGACTGCCGATTTCTGATCAGCACGGAGCTTGCCGGTGAATTTCACCTTGATTTTGATGCCGGAGACCCGCTCGTCACGGATTTCCGCCTTGACATTGTTGATGGCGAGCAGCTCCTGCACGGCATCCAGACACCCTCTCGGCAGACCAATGTGCAAGGGGAAGTTCTCGGCGCAGCCAATGATGGGCGACATATTCCAGACCGATAGGCGCATGGCCTGGGCCTTGTAATACTCCGGGTTCTGGAAGGCGGCCAGGCGGATCAGGCGATTGGTCAGCGGTTGCGGCAACTCACTTTTGCTGATGAAAATTTGGTTGGCTTGCACCAGGGTCAGCGTTTCTGGTAGCGGACCGGAGATGAGGTTCGCGATCGGCGCGTGGCGCTTCCACGGTTCATTTCCCTCCTCATCCGCAACAAAGGCCACATCCAAAGGGTGGCCTCCCCCGGTGGCCCGCTGGATGCTATTTTCAATCTCTTGCCGGGTCATGGACTTCACAGAGGCAAGAAAGGCCCACTGATCAGGATACGGGAGCCTCTTGCAAAATGAAAACATTTGCGGTGTGACGGAACTACCCCAGCCGCATCTGGCACATTTACTGGACGGATCAGGTCGTTCAAGGCTCATTGAGCCGTTTTTTTCAAGAATAT
>JAJYJA010000089.1 GCA_021789795.1 Deltaproteobacteria bacterium
GACCGATGCGATGGGCCCGGTCGGAGGCCTGATCCTCCACCGCCGGGTTCCACCAGGGATCCATGTGGATGACGTAGTCCGCCGCCGTCAGATTGAGGCCGCTGCCCCCGGCCTTCAAGCTGATCAGGAAGACATCGCCCTGGCCGGCCTGAAAAAGGAGACGCCCCGTGCGGACGGCAGAGGCCGTCCGCACGGGGCGTCAAGAGGAGGGGGATTAGAAGCGGCAGTCCATCAGCAGGTAGGCGTTGCGCAGCTCCTCCGAGGAGTCGCCGGGGTCGCCGATCTGAAAGCCGCTCAACCCGTGGCTGTACTTGGCAAAGGTATAGCCGATGCGGGCGAACAGGTACTCGTTGAAGGGCTGGATGTAGTAGAGGTCATAGACATCGCCCCGGATGGCCAGCTTGTTGTAGAGCTCGGTGCTGCCCGAGGTGAAGCTGAACCAGTACTCCGAGCCGTGGTTGAACTCGAAGCCCAGCTTGGGTTTGTTGAACGGGACGTAGGGTATGGTGTAGGCCAGGCCGGTATAGACCGCCCAGCCCGAGTGGCTGGAGGAGCCGTCGTTATCCAGGAGGCCCATATTCCCCATCGGGGTGGGGATCGTCTGGCCGTTGGGATGGGTGCGATCCAGCCCCAGGGACAGGAAGGCGTCGAAGTTGCTCTTCATGATCTTCATGGCCTGGAGGTGGAGGCCGTAGAGGTCGATATCGCCCAGATTGGCCTTGGCGTTTTGATTCTGGAACAAATCGGTGAAGTTGGCGGCCATGTCCTTGGCCTTGAGGGCGCTCAGCACCAGGAGCGAGTCGTTGACCCCCGGGAGCTGGGTCTCGAAGAAGGTGGCGAAGACGTTGGTGTCGTCTAAGCCGCCCGGGGAATCCAGGTAGGCGTTGACCGTGTCGCTGTCCTGGTAGGCCTTGCCCCAGGCGAAGCGCAGCCCGGAGTCCTTCCAGCCGATGTAGCGCTCAAGCCCCAGGGTGGCCACCACCCCGTCCGCCTCGCCGTCGAAGAGCAGCGAGGGATAGGTGGACTGGCGCTTGCGGTTCTCCTTGATCTCGTCAGGCGGGCCTTCGGAAGAGGGATGGCGGCCGAAGGTGATGGCGAGCGGCACCGAAAGCCCCTCCGGCACCCAATCGATGTAGGCCCGGTCCAGCTTGACGTTGCTGCCGTCCGGCAGGTGGGCGCTGTTCGAGTCGCCGATCACGTCCGGGTTGGGGGAGGCGCTGTCGGAGAAATCCTTGTAGGCGGTCAGCCGGCCGGTGAATTTGAGGTTTTTCAGCAGCTCGGCGTCCATGTTGAGCCGGAAGCGGTTGGTCCAACTGTTGTCGTTGCTCTCCTGGTGCCCGGGGGCCATCGGGGTGTTGGTGCTGAAATACTGGTGATCCTTGACGTGGAAGTTGTCCACCCGGGTGCGCAGCTCGGCGCCCAGGTTGATCTTGTCCTTCAAGGTCTTGGTCTGCACCTGGTCCAAGGTGTCGTAGATCGAGTCCACGTCCTTTTTCAGCTTGCTGTCCGGCAGGGCGGCGGTGGCCGGCTTCCCGGAAGGACTTTGCTTCTCGTGCTCCAGCGCGTCCACCCGGCTCTGCAGGGCCTTTAGCTGGTTGACGATCGCCTGGTAGTCGGCGGCGGGCAGGGTCACGGTCTGGGGCTCGGCCAGGGCGCTGCCACACCACAAAAAGACAGCGGCGGCGGTAAGCAGGGTCTTCTTCATCGTCTTTCTTCTCCTTAAGCGCAAAAGGGATATGATGTCGGCAGGCGACGTGTTATTTGGGGATGACAGCGGTGGCGGGCTGATCGCTGTCCGCCGCGTGGCTGGAGATGAAGTCCAGGATCTGCTTCATGTCCGCCTCCGCGATGCCGGTGTCCACCGGATGGCGGCCCCGGGCGAAGTAGTTAACCCATACCTGGCCCGCCTTGTCGGCGGGGTTGATGACCGACGCCTTGCCGCCCGACTTGTGGCAGGCGCCGCATTTTTCGAGAAACATGGCCTGTCCGTCCGCCGCCGCGGTCGAGGCGGCGGCGAGGATGCCGAGCACGATGCCGGCCGATAGTCGCCTGTAGGGTCTCTTCACTTTCCTGTCTCCTCCTGGTTGATTTTGCTATTTTCGCCTGTTGGGCAATAGGGGTTCGGTTAGGTGGTCAGAATGTAGGTCAAACCTTGATGGCGTCGCAAAAAGACCGATCTACTGCGGCGCGTGGCGGTTTGGCTCGTTCGGCATACCATCTGTATGGCCTCACTCGCCAAACACACCCCGCTCCTTGTATATCGGCCCTTTTGCTTAGCCATCGGCTGCCTTTTTGCGAGATCATCAAACCTTGGTCAGGGCCGTGACGGGGCTCGGCCCCTCCCCCATCAAGGCCGACAACCCCTCGACGTATGATTCCAGCCGGCGGGCCTGGGCCTGCATGGTCTCGGCGGCGGCGGCCAGCTCCTCGGAACTGGCGGCGTTGTTCTGCGAGGTCTCGTCGATGTAGCCGACCGCCTTCTTCACCGTCGCCACCCCCGAGGCCTGTTCCTGACTGGCCACCGCGATCTCGGCGATCATCCTGGCGATTTTCTCGGAGCTGACGGCAATCTCCTCGTAGGCCGCCGAGGTCTGCGCGGCAAGCTGATTTCCGCCCTGCACCTTGGCCGCCGAGTCCTCGATCAGCCGGTTGGTCTCCCCGGCGGCCTCGGAAGAACGGGCCGCCAGGCTCCGCACCTCGGCGGCGACCACCGCGAAACCCGCCCCCGCCTCCCCGGCCCGGGCGGCCTCCACCGCCGCGTTTAAGGCCAGGAGGTTGGTCTGAAAGGCGATCTGCTCGATGGTCTTGATGATCTCGAAGGTCTGCCCGTTGGCCTTGGTGATCGCCGACATGGACTGCGACATCTGGCGCATGGAGCCCGCCCCCTTGAGCACCGAGGCCTCGGAGGCCTTCATCAGGGCATTAGCGGCCCCGGCGTTGTCGGCGCTCTGCTTGGTCATGGCGGTCATCTCCTCCAGCGAGGCGGCGATCTCCTCCAACGACGAGGCCTGGGTGGAGGCGGAGTCGGAGAGCGACTGGCTGGTTTGGGCCACACTCGCCGCCGCCTCCGCCACCTCCTCGAAGCTCTGCCGGATGCCGGTGGCGATGGCGGTCATGATCGAATTTAGGCTGCGGCTTAAAATCACGGTCAGGATGATGCCGAGCAGGAGGGCGCAGAGGCTGACCATGAACAACAGGGAGTTGGCCCGCCCCACCTTGCCTAGGGTGGCGGCGCGGATATCCCGCAACTCGGATCGGTCTTGGGTGATGGAGTGCTTCTGGTAGCCGTAGAGGGCCTTTAAGGCGTCGGCCAGGGCCTGGTTGGTATCGCTCTCAAGCTTCAAGAACACCGAGGTGTAACCGGTCCAGACATCGCCGTAGTCCTCGATGGCGATCTTAAGCTTATCCCCCTTGGGCAGTGACTGATCCAGGGCGTCCAGTTCCTGGGCCAGGGCTTTCTGGTTCTCGGGCCTAGGCTCGGCCATGTCGTTGCCCACCCTGGCCATGGTCTCCATGATCGCCCCCGCCTTGTCACTGCCGGCGGCCAGGGCGTAGAGGTTCTTCTGGGCCGAAAGAAAGGCCTTTTTGCTCTTGTCCAGGCTGGCAAAGCGCACCTGCGCCGCCTGGGTCAGTTGCTGAAGTTTCATGATGTCCTTGACCGCCGCCGTCTCCTGGCGGGCGTCCAGGGCCTCCTTGATCTTCAGCAAGGCGGCGCTGGCCTCCTGGAAGTTTTTCTCGCCCGCCTGGCTGAAGTAACGACTCACCGTCCGCTGGGTGTCGGAGATGAGGTTGGCGAGCTCGGTCTCGGCGGTGATGGTCCGGTCGGACTTGTCGATCAGCTGCACCACCACCCGCTCCAGCAGCAGCAGGTTGCGGTAGGAAAACAGGGCCACCCCGCCCAAAAAGACCAGCACGATGACCGGGGGAATGGCGATTCTTTGCTTGAGTGTCAGGTTGGTAAATGATACCATGCGGTTACCTCGAAAGGCGCCTGCGGCCTGTCGCTGCGCCAAAATTGATCAACGGCCACGACCGATTATGACCATAGGCCACCATTCAGAAAAGCCTAGGGGAATTGTAGTCAGGCTGTCAACCTAAAATTTTTCACTCCCCCTTTCCGGACCCATCCGTCCGGGGCAGGGAGGGGATCAAGGGCATGGACTGGGAAACGGCATTTTGCAGACAGTATCAGGACGCCTGCACCGGCAAACTGCTGCGGGGCATCCTCCACAACCTAAACGGTGCCAACCAGGCCTTCTACCTGCAAGCCGCGCTGCTGAGGAGCATGTTCTCCCAGGCGGAACGGTTCATGGAGGAGGCGGCGGCCGTCTGCCCCCGCACCGACTGTGGTCTCCCCGCCCTGCGGGAGCTGCTCGCCAAACGGGCGCTGATGGTGGAGCAGATGGAGGACAAGCTCGAAACCAGCCGGCGGATCGTCTCCCGCACCATGCCCCTCGCCCACCTCTACGGGCTAACTCAAGACATCGAGGTGCCCCTGGCCACCATCGTCGGACTGGAGATGGAGCTGCTCACCGCCGACGCCTTCTTCAAGCACAAGATCGACAAGCAGGTGGAGATCGACCTCGACCTCCCCCCCCTGCGCCACCACTGCGTCGATGTCCACCTGATCCTCTTCACCCTGCTGGAAAACGCCGTTACCGCCCTGGCCGACTCCCCCGCCCCGGCCCTGCGCCTTAACCTCCGACGCTCGGGGGCCCTGCTGGTCATCGAGGTGCGGGATTCCGGCCCCGGCCTGGCGCCCGAGGCGGCGGCCCGGATATTCGAGCCCTTCTTCTCCACCCGCGAGGGCGCCCTGGGGGTGGGGCTCTTCCTGGCCCAAAAGACCGCCCATGCCTTAGGCGGTGGGATTGGGGTGGAAAGCCGGCCCGGCGATACCCGCTTCACCGTCTCCCTGCCGCTTGCGGAGCTGACCTGAAATGACGCCAGTCAGTAAGCGGCCTTCTCCGTCGCCCCCGGCGGGCGGGGTGCTGTATCTGGTCGCCACCCCGATCGGCAACCTGGATGACATCACCTTGCGGGCGCTGACGGTCCTGCGGGAGGCCGACCTGATCGCCTGCGAGGACACCCGCCACACCAGGAAACTGCTGTCCCATTTCCAGATCGCCACCCCCCTGACCAGCTATTACCGGGAAAAGGAGGTCGTCAAGACCGGGGAGATCATCTTGGCCCTGGAGGCGGGCAAGCGGGTGGCCCTGGTCTCCGACGCCGGCTCGCCCTGTCTCTCCGACCCCGGATTCGTGCTGGTAAACGAGGCCCAGTCCCGGGGCCTTAAGGTGGCCACGGTGCCCGGGCCCTCGGCGCTCGTCGCCGCCATCGGCCTCTCCGGGATGCGGGCCGAGCGCTTCCTGTTTGCCGGCTTTCCACCCGCCCGAGGCGCCGAACGCCGCCGGGCCTTGCAATCCTTAGCCGCCCAGACCTGCCTTTTGGTGTTCTACGAATCGCCGCACCGGCTGGCCGCCACCCTGGCCGACTGCCTGGAGGTCTTGGGCGACCGGCCCGCCGCCCTGTGCAAGGAGCTGACCAAGATTCACGAACGCTGCCTGCGGGGCACGCTCTCCGGGCTGACCCACGCGCTGACCGGGGAGTTGACGCGGGGGGAGTTCGTGCTGCTGGTGGCGGGGGCGGAAGAGAAGGCGGCCCCGATGGGGGATGCCGACCTGGCCGCCCTGCTCGCCTGGCACCGGGAAGAGGCCGGGCTGTCGCTCAAGGAGACGGTGGCCAAGGTGGCGGCCGAGCTTAACCTGCCGCGCTCCCAGGTTTACCGGGCGGCGCTGGCGGTGTGGGGCAAGTGAGCCGGGCCGGATCGTCAAACACAACCAAATAGGAACTCCATCATGCCCAACCAGGGATTCTTCTCCTCCTTCCTCGCCCTAGCCAAACCTTACTGGACCTCCCGCGAACGGGCCAAGGGCCTGCTGCTGCTCGCCTCGGTGATCGGGCTCTCCCTGGGCCTGGTGTGGATCAACGTCCGCCTAAACAGTTGGAACGCCAGCTTCTACAACGCCATCCAGGAGAAGAAGATCCACGACTTCTACCGGCTGCTCGGCACCTTCACCATCCTGGCCTTTGCCTTTATCGGCGTGGGGGTGTACCGGGTCTACCTGCAACAGATGCTCCAGATCGAGTGGCGCACCTGGCTCAACGACCGCTACCTGGCCAACTGGCTGGACAACCGCGCCTATTACCGGATGCAACTCCTGGATCAGGGCACCGACAACCCGGATCAGCGGATCGCCGAAGACCTGCGGCTCTTTGTCGATACCACCTTGTCCCTGGGCCTGGGTCTGCTCTCCTCGGTGGTGACCCTGATCTCCTTCGTCGTTATCCTGTGGGTCATCTCCGGGCCCTTGAGCTTCTCCCTGGGCGGCGTCCACCTCGTCATCCCCGGCTACATGGTCTGGTTCGCCCTGCTCTACGCCCTGGCCGGCAGCCTCCTGACCCACAAGATCGGCCGGCCGCTGATCCAACTCCAGTTCGACCAGCAGCGCTTCGAGGCGGATTTCCGTTTCTCGCTGGTGCGCCTGCGGGAGAACAGCGAGGGGGTGGCTCTCTACCGGGGCGAGGGCGAGGAGCTGGCCAACTTCCGGGGCCGCTTCCAGCACGTGATCCGCAACTGGTGGGGGATAATGAAGAAACAAAAAGAGCTGGGCTTCTTCACCATCTCCTACTCGCAGATCGCGATTATCTTTCCCTTCGTGGTGGCGGCGCCGCGCTACTTCTCGGGCGCCATTCAGTTGGGGGGGCTGATGCAGATCGCCTCGGCCTTCGGCCAGGTGCAGGGGGCCTTGTCGTGGTTCATCGACGCCTACACCCAGTTCGCCACCTGGAAGGCCACCGTGGATCGGTTGACCGGCTTTAGCGAATCGCTCAGGCAGGTGCGGGAAGAGACCAAGGCCGCCGCCGGCGAGCGGCGGCGGGAGGAGGGAGGGGAGGCGATCGGTCTGGAGGGGGTAAATATCCTGCTGCCCCAGGGCCAGTCACTGTTCGGGCCGGCCTCGCTCCGCCTAAAACCTGGGGAGGCGGCATTGATCTCCGGGCCGTCCGGGGCCGGGAAATCGACCCTGTTTAGGGCCATCGCCGGCATCTGGCCCTACTGGCGGGGACGGATCACCATCCCCCAGGGCGCCCGGCTGCTCTTCCTGCCCCAGCGGCCCTACCTGCCGGTGGGCACCTTGAAACACGCGGTGTGCTACCCCAGCCAGCCCGAGCTGAACGACGACGAGGCCGTGCGGGAGGCGCTTTGCGCGACCGGCCTGGCCGGGCTGGTCCCCAAGCTGGCCAGGCCGGCGGAGGAGAACTGGGCCCAGATCCTCTCCGGCGGCGAGCAGCAACGCCTGGCCTTTGCCCGGGCGCTGATCAACCGGCCCGACTGGCTGTTCCTGGACGAGGCGACCTCGGCCCTGCCCGACCGCGAACAGGCGGAACTCTACCGGCTGCTGCCCGCGCGCTTGCCCCAGACCACGGTCATCTCCATCGGCCACCGGGACAACTTGAGCGAGTTCCACCCCCGGCGGCTGACCTGGGAAACGGAGGCCGCCGCGCCAACGGCGCCGTATCTGGCCGGGTGAGCGGCCCTGCCGATCACCCCACGAGATAGAGGCGCCCCGCCAGCTCCACCCGATCGCCGGGGACCAGCTGCCGGCCCCGGCGCGACTCCGCCGCGCCGTTCACCATGACCTCACCGGCGGCGATCCGGGCCTTGGCCTCGCCGCCGGTATCCACCGCGCCGGCCAGCTTGAGGAACTGTCCCAGTCTAATCGGCGCAACCGGCACGGCCACCGTCTTCATCTGCAAGCCACCCCTCCTCGACCTTGGGCTCCCGGCCCTGCTGCCATTTTCTGATCGTCACCGAGCCGGCGGCGGCCACCACCCCGAAGGAGAAGACGCTCGACACCAGCGGCAGCCCGCGGGCCCGCAACAGGTCGAACAAAAAGACCTTGATCGCCGCCACCACAATCACCAGCCCCGCCACCGCCAGCACCTCCCGATCCCGGCGGCGCAAGCCCAGTCCCAACAGCCCCACCACCCCCAGGTTGAGGACCAGGCTTTGGGAACAGGCGAAGGATTGGGCCGCCGGCCCGCCGAAGGGCAATACCGCCGCCAAGGCGAAGCTCGCCGCCGTAAAAGCGTAAAACAACCCCAGGCCCAACAACAGCACCGCCGAGTAATCGCCCCGATCAAAGACGGTGAAGAAGGCACTGTCGTAGGCGCCCGGGGGATGCCGGCGGCACCAGCGGTGCAGCCACAGGTTGACCGCCGCCAGGGTCGCCGCCACCAGCAAGCCCAGGGGCCAGACGGTCTCCCGCACCGACAGGCTGTGCCCCCTGAGGGCGAAGATCAGTCCGAAGAGCTGGAAGCAATAAGAGATCACCCGGATGCCGCCGCTCCGCCAGGCGTGGGCCCGGACGGCCAGGACGGCGGCGGCCAGCGCCCAGATCGGCAGGGCCAGCAAGGTGGGGGCCGACATGGCCAGGCCCTGGATGAGCAGGATGGTGGCGGCGGCGGCGAACTCCTTGCCGCCCGGAATCCCCTCCTCCCGCCGCCGGGCCAGCCAGGCGACCAGCCCCAGATAGAGGGCCGACAGGCCCACCGCCGCCAGGCCGAGCAGTCTAGGCTCGCCGATCCAGGGCGTTAGCGCCGCCTCGGCGGCGAAAAAACCGCCCCCCGCCACCAGCGAGGGCAGCAGGTGATGGAAAAAACTAGGCGGCATCTCCCTGGTAAGCGCCTGTCTGATCGAGGCGTAAGTATAAAACAGCCAGAACAGGCCCAGCAAGGGCAAAAACCATTCCCGCCCCAGACCGGCCACTTTTTCCGGCTCGAAGTTGAGCACGAAGTTGACCCGGTAGGACCAGAGCAGCCAAAAGAGCAGCGCGAACAGCAGGCTGTACCAGGGCAGGGAAGCGGCGATTCTCTGCCGGGCCGCCTCCTGGCCGGCCACCACGTTGACCAGCACCACCAGGCCCAGGGGCACGTAAAGCGGGGTGGGCATCCCGATGGCGAATCCCACCCCGGCGGAGACGAAGACCGCCAGGAAGAGCAGGGTCTTGGTCCGGCAGTGCAGACCCACCGTCACCACCACGATTTCGACCGCCAGGAGCAGCCAGTAGCCAGCCGGCCCGGACAGGGTGGAGAAGTGGCTCTGGGTCTCGAAGATGATGGCGTAGAGCAGCATCGCCCCGCAGGTGGGAAACACCGGCGCCAGGCCGCTCTTTCGTCCATGGAGGATCACCCCGGCGGCGATCAGCGCCCAGGCGTAGGTCATGCCCACCAGCGAACCGGCCAGATGGCCGATCATGCCGTTATCGGTCATGGTTCTTAAAATCAGGGCCACCACCAGCATGAAGCTGACCGCCGAGACCCGAGGCAAAAGCACCGCCTGCCCCAGATGCGCCCATGACGCGCCGCTGTCCTCCTCCGGCCCCTCGTGGGTCGGCGGGCCGATGGCCGCCTCCAGCCGCTCGTGGCCGGCCAGGCTCACGCCGGCGTCCGCCGGCAGCCTCTGGCCCTGCTCCACCGCCTCGATCCGCTGCCGCAGGCTGGCCAGCCGCTCGTTGGTGAACAACAGTTCCTCGGCCAGCCAGTTGACCCGTTCCTCCAATGTCCTTAGTTCCTTCATCGGCTCTCTCTT
>JAJYJA010000090.1 GCA_021789795.1 Deltaproteobacteria bacterium
AACACCTGTCCGGTCTGCCTGGGGATGCCGGGCGTCCTGCCGGTCTTGAACCGCACGGTGGTGGAGTTCGCCATGAAGATGGCCCTGGCCACCAACTGCCGGATCAACCGGGAAAACCAGTTCGCCCGCAAGAACTACTTCTACCCCGACCTGCCCAAGGGCTACCAGACCTCCCAGTTCGACCGCCCCATCGCCGAGCACGGCTGGGTAGACATCGAGGTGGACGGCAAGCCGCGCCGGATCGGCATCACCCGCATCCACATGGAGGAGGACGCCGGGAAATTGGTGCACGACGAGCGGGGCGGGTCGAGCTACGTCGATCTCAACCGGGCGGCGGTGCCGCTGATCGAGATCGTCAGCGAGCCGGACATCCGCTCCCCCGAGGAGGCGGCGGCCTATCTCCGCAAACTGCACGCCATCCTCCGCTACCTCGACATCTGCGACGGCAACATGCAGGAGGGCAGCTTCCGCTGCGACGCCAACATCTCGCTCCGGCCGGTGGGCGAAAGCAAATTCGGCACCCGCACCGAGCTCAAGAACATGAACTCCTTCCGCAACGTCCAGCGGGCATTGGAGTACGAGATCCGCCGCCAGCGCGACCGGCTCTTGGACGGCGAGACCATCGTCCAGGAGACCCTGCTCTGGGACCCGGACAGAAACGTCACCAACTCCATGCGCGGCAAGGAGGAGGCCCACGACTACCGCTACTTCCCCGACCCCGACCTCATCCCCATCGTCATCGACGAACCCTGGCTGGAGCGGACGCGAGCCAGCCTGCCCGAGCTGCCGGACGAGCGCCAGCGCCGTTTTATCGAGTCCTTAAGCCTGCCGGAATACGATGCCGGGGTGCTGACCGCGGCCAAGGAGCTGGCCGATTACTTCGAGGCGGCCCTGGCCGGCTACCCGCACCCCAAGAAGCTCGCCAACTGGATAATGACCGAGCTGATGCGCGAGTTCAAGGGCGAGATCGGCGAGGATATCGCCGCCTGCCAGGTACGCCCGCAAGACCTGGCCGCCCTGCTGGCATTGATCGATTCCGGCCAGATCAGTGGCAAGATCGCCAAGGCCGTCTTTGCCGAGATGCTGGCCACCGGCCAGGCGCCGGAGGCCATCGTCAAGGAAAAGGGGCTGAGCCAGATGAGCGACGCGGGGGATTTAGTCCAGGCGGTGCGCGACATCCTGGCCAAGAACCCGGAGCAGGTGGCGCAATTCAAGGAGGGCAAGACCAAGGTCATGGGTTTCTTCGTCGGCCAGCTCATGAAACAGACCCAAGGCCGGGCCAACCCGCAACTGGCCAACGACCTGTTCTTGCAGGAGCTGGGCTAGGGGGAGACAGGCACCGGCCCGCCTGTCACTTCCCACCGGCAAGACCCATGGACAAGACCGACTGGCAAGAGAAGGGCGCCGGCCACCGCCAGCGGCTGCGCGACAAGTTTCTCGCCCACGGTATCGAGGCCTTCACCGACGCCGAGGTGCTGGAGCTGCTCCTGACCATGGGCACCCCCCGCAAGGATTGCAAGGAGGAGGCCCGCGCCCTGCTCGCCGCCTTCGGCACCCTGGCCGGGGTGTTGGAGGCGGCCCCGGTCCAACTCCAGCAGACGCCGGGGGTGGGGGAGAAGAACGCCTACGCCATCCGCTTCATCCAGGGGGTGGCCAGGCGCTACCTGCGCCAGCGACTGGCGGCCAAGGAGTATCTCCGCTCCTCCCGGGAGGTGGCCGACTACCTGGTTCATGCCCTGCGCGACTTAAAGCGCGAGGTGCTGATGGCCATCTTTCTCGACGCCAGCCACGCCATCATCGATACCGAGGTGGTGGCCGAGGGGACGCTCACCAGCAGCACCGTCTATCCCCGCGAGCTGATCAAACCCGCCCTGGCCCGCCACGCCGCGGCCCTGGTCATCGCCCACAACCACCCCTCCGGCAACCCGTCCCCCTCTGCCGAAGACCGCCGCCTGACCCGCCACCTCTACCTGGCCCTGTCCCTGGTCGGCATCCGGCTGCTGGATCACCTGATCGTGGCCGGCTCCGAGCCGCCGTACAGCTTCGCCGACCACGGGCTAATCAGCGAGATCGCCAGCGACTGCGCCGCCCTGCTCGGCTGATGGACGGCCCGGGGCTCTATATCCACATCCCCTTCTGCCGCACCAAGTGCGGCTACTGCGCCTTCGACTCCCAGCCCTGGCCGGGAGAGGGGCCGGAGGACTATCTCCAGGCCCTGCTTCAGGAGCTGCAACAGGCGGCAGCGGGCTGGGGCCAGGGGCGGCGCTTCGCCTCGCTCTTCGTGGGCGGCGGCACCCCCACCATCTACCGCGGCCCGGCCCTGGCCGAGCTGCTGGTCAACTGCCGCGAGCGTTTCGCGTGGGTCGAAAACCCGGAGATCACCCTGGAGTGCAACCCCAACACCGTTACCGCCGACGATCTGAGCCGCTGCCGGGCCGCCGGGGCCAACCGTTTGAGCCTGGGGGTGCAGTCCTTCTCCGACCGGCTGCTTAAACGGCTGGGGCGCAGCCACACCGCCACCCAGGCCCGGCAGGCGGTGATTAAGGCCCGGCAGGCGGGATTTGCCAACCTGAATCTCGACCTGATCTACGGCCTGCCCGGCCAAACGAGCACGGATTGGCGCCAGAGCCTGCAAGCCGCCCTGGCCCTGGAACCGGAGCATCTGGCCCTCTACGAGCTGAGCGTCGAGCCCGGCACCCCCTTCCACGCCCAGCGGACCGCAGGAAAACTCGTCCTGCCGGAAGACGACCGGGTGGCCGAGATGGCGGAGCTGGCCAACGAGCTGCTTTTCGCCCACGGCTACCGGCGCTACGAGATCTCCAACTACGCCCGGCCGGGCTTCGCCTGCCGCCACAACCTGAACTACTGGGAAAACGGCCCCTACCTGGGCCTGGGGGCGGGGGCGGTCTCGTCGTTTGACGGCCTGCGCTTGAAAAACCTGCCCCCTCCCGATCAATACCAGGCGCGGATCACCGCCGGATTGCCGGCTTTTTTGGAGGGAGAGGCCCTGAGTCTGGAGGCCTCCTTCCGGGAGACGGTGATCCTGGGGCTCAGGATGCTCGCCGGGGTGAACCTGGCCGCGCTCCACGAACGCTACGGCCTTGACCCGCTCGCCTATTACGGCCCGGCGCTGCCCCGCTTAAAGGCGCAAGGCCTGGTGGATTACGACCACCTGCGGCTGTGGCTGACCGCCCGGGCGCTGCCGGTGGCCAACCAGGTCTTGTCCCTGCTGGTGTGAAGGCCTTAAGGCCGTTCCCTGGGGAGCAACAAGGCCACGGCGTGGCAGGCGATGCCCTCCTCCCGCCCGGCAAATCCCATGCCCTCGGTGGTGGTGGCCTTGAGGTTGATGGCCTCGGGCGCCACCTGGCAGACCGCCGCCAGCCGGGCCCGCATCTCGGCCAGGAAGGGGGCGAGTTTCGGGCGCTGGGCCACCACCGTGAGATCGGCGTTGCCCACCGCCCAGCCCCGCGCCGTGGCCAGCTCCACGACCTGGGCCAGGAGCCTTAGGCTGTCGATGCCCGCGTAGCGGGGGTCGGTGTCCGGGAAGTGCCGGCCAATATCGCCCAGGCCCAAGGCCCCCAGCAGGGCGTCGCAGAGGGCGTGGGTTAGGGCGTCGGCGTCGGAGTGCCCCAGAAGCCCGGTGGGATGGGGAATCAACACCCCGCCCAGGATCAGGGCCCGGCCCGGCACCAGGCGGTGGGCGTCGTAGCCATGCCCGATGCGTGGGGGCGGCGTCTTGCCTTCTTTCGCGACGAGCAGGGCCTCGGCCATCGCCATGTCCTCCCAAACGGTAATCTTGAGGTTGTCCTCCGAGCCCGTAACTACCGCCACCGGGCAGCCGATCCGCTCCAGAAGCGAGCTTTCATCGGTGCCCCTGAATCCCTCCCGGGCCGCGGCCTCGTAAGCCTGACGGAGCAGGGCAAGACGGGCGGCCTGGGGGGTCTGGGCCCGCCAGAGGGGACGGCGATCCACGGTGCCCGCCACCCGTCCCTCGGCCACCGACTTGATGGTGTCCTTGACCGGCACCGCAACGATGGCCGCCCCGTCCCGCCCGGCGGCCGCAAGACAGGCGCGGATCAGTTCCGGGTCCACCAGGGGACGCGCCCCGTCGTGCACCAAGACCAGCTCGATACCGGCAGGCAAGGCGTTTAGCCCGGCCAGCACCGACTCCTGCCGGGTGGCGCCGCCGACGGTCAACCGGCAGCGCCCGGCCAGACCGTGACGGGCCAGCATCTGGGCCCCGGCCTCAAGATGCTCGGCAGGCAGGGTCAGGACGATGGCCGTCAGGCAATCGGCCCGCAGACAGGCATCCAGGGCGCGGATCAATACCGGACGACCGCCCAGGGGCAGAAACTGCTTGGGGCCAGGGCCACCCAGGCGACGGCCCACCCCACCGGCGGTGATGATGGCGGCGGCGGGCGGCAGGTTTTCGGGCTTAGACATTGATGATCACGCAAAAAGACAGCCGATGGCTAAGCAAAAGGGCCGAAAAGACTAGCCCCGGCGGCCTGGGAGTCGCGCCGCCGGGGCCGGGGATAGATAAAACAGGGGGAGTGGGTTGTAAGCCGAATTCTGTACCCCGTCCCGAGGGGCGGGGCCATGATCATTTCTCTGGGAGGCCAGTCGCCTGGCCCCTCTTGCGATCTACCCGGAAACGTCGGACGGGCCGTCCTCAAGTGTTTCCCTATTTGATTTTGCTCCAGGTGGGGTTTGCCGTGCCCTGCCGGTCACCCGGCAGGCGGTGAGCTCTTACCTCGCCGTTTCACCCTTACCCAGGCCAAAGGCCGGGGCGGTCTGTTTTCTGTGGCACTTTCCTCGGGGTTGCCCCCAGTTCGGGTTACGAACCACCTTGCCCTGCGGAGTTCGGACTTTCCTCTGGCCGGACGGCCAGCGATCATGCGCCCACTCCCCCAAACGTCATCAAAAATATACAACTAAATCAACATGTTAAACGGCATTATCCCTAAAAAGACCCGTCTGGCCCGCCGCCGGGCCCCGGCTGTCGTCCGGCTCCTTGCCCCGGTCATCGATCCCCTGGTTGGCCATCTGGTCTGCCCTGCGGTTCTGGGCCCGGGGGACATGGCGCACCGTGTGCCGGGCAAAACCGGCCAGCTCGGCCCGGGCCTGAACAAAGAGGGGCTTGAGCCGTTCGTTCTTCACCCGGTAACGACCCGAGAGCTGGTGCACAATAAGCTCGGAGTCGAGGGAGACGGCCACCTCGCCGCCCCCCAGCCGCCGGGCCTCCCGCAGCCCGAATATCAGGGCCTGATACTCGGCCTCGTTGTTGGTGCAGCGCCCCAGGAACTTGGAGGCCGCCAGCAACTCCCGGCCCTCCTGGTCGAGGATCTGAATCCCGGCCCCGGCCAGGCCGGGGTTGCCCCGGGAGGCGCCATCGGTAAAGAGCGCTAGTTTGAGCCCCGCCGCCGGTTCTAGGTGGTTCATCTCTCCTCGGTTTCCGGCTGGTGATACATCATCCGGTTACAGGTCGGGCAGGTCAAAAGTTCCTGCTCCCGCAGGAGCTGGTTGAACATCTGGGGCGGGATGTTCATGTTGCAGCCCCGGCAGACCCCCCTGGTCACCCCAGTCACCGCCAGACCGTTGCGCTTGGCCCGCAGCATCTCGTAGCGGGAAAGGTACTTGCTGTCCACCTTCTTGGCCTGGGTATCGCGGGAGACGGTGATCTCCCGCTTGTCCGCCTCCAGTCGCCGGGCCTCCTCGCTCACCCGCTTGGCGTCCGCCTCCAGTTCCTGCTCCTGCTCGGCGCAACGCTGTCCCAACTCCTCGATTTTTTTCTGAATCAGCTCGGACTGTTCAAGGAGCAGGCTCAGCTCCTCCTCCCGCTGCTGGGTCAAGGTCTTGGTGTCCTCGATCTCCTTCAGGATGCTCTGGTACTCGCGGTTGGTCTGGATGCTCATCAACTTGGCCTGCCGGTCCTTCAGCCGCTCGCCCTCGTCGGCTAGCGTGGCCTCCAGTTCCCGGCGGCGCTTCTCGCCCAGCTCGAACTGCTCCTGATAATCGGCGATGGCGGCCTGGTTCTGTTCGATCTGGCGGCGCTTTTTTTCCAGCTCCTCATGCCCGTCGGCCATCCGTTCATCGATCTTCTGCACCTCCAGGTCAATGGCCTGGAGGTCCATCAAATTTTTGATTGCCTCTTTCAATGTCCGTACCTCTTACGTTGTATGGGTTGCTAAAACATTTTCCCCGGTGAAGAAGGAAAAGGGTGAACCTTGTTGTTCGGTCGTCAGCACTGACAGAGATAGCGCCCGCCGGGCCAGGGACTCGGCCAGGACGGCGGCCAGCTCCCCCACGATCAGCCGCTCGGTGTGAAAATGACCGGCGTCGATGACGCAAAACCCCGTCTCCTCGGCCCAGCGGGCCACATGGTGCTTGACCTCGGCGGTGACGAAGACCTGCGCCCCCCGGTCGCGGGCCAGGGACGCGAATTCGGAGCCGCTGCCCCCGCAGACCGCCACCCACTCGATTCGCTCCGGCAAGGGGCCGGCCACCGCTAGGGCCGGGAGCCCAAGCCGCCGGCCAAGGGTGCGGAGAAAATCCACCCCGGCCAGCGGCGCGGGCAAGACCCCTAGCCGCCCGAAGCCCAGGGCCGGGTTGTCCTGATTCCCGGCCAGCGGCTTGAGGTCAGCAAGCCCCAACCGGCGGGCCAGGGCCTGGCTCACCCCCTGGACGGCCAGGTCCAGGTTGGTGTGGCAGGCGACCACCGCCATCCGCCCGGCCAAGGCCTTAGCGATGCAGGCCCCGACCGGCTGATCGGGGCGGATGGAGTTTATGTGGGGAAAGATCAGGGGATGATGGGTGACAACCAGGTCACAGCCCCTGGCCCCGGCCTCGTCGAGCAAGGCCACGGTGGGGTCGAGACCGATCAGGATACCGGAGACCTCTGCCCCTGGGTCTCCAACCTGGAGTCCGGCGTTGTCCCAAGATTCAGACAGGGCGAAGGGGGCGATGTCGTTTAAGACGGCGAGGATGGATTCGACGGTGCAAGCGGCAGATCGCATACGATCTTGGCGGGTCGGGGTAAATAAAAAAGGTGCAACCTGGTCTGGTTACACCTTTTGAGTCAAGGTCAAGGGCCGGCTTACGGCCCCGGCGCATCTGGTTAGGGCATTGGGAATCACGGTCACCCCTTTTTGGTAGAAAGACGTTGCCAAGTCCTGGCTTAAAACGGTGGTGGGCCTACCTGGACTCGAACCAGGGACCGACCGGTTATGAGCCGGTGGCTCTAGCCAATTGAGCTATAGGCCCGTGCCCCTTAGGCAAGCTTCATAAAATGATTGAATATGGATTGCTTGTCAAGTTTTTTTTGAGCCAGACCATAATCTCCGCCCTCCCAGGGCGCGACGCCCGCCAGACCCGGCCTCCCGGCGAAGCGGAAAGGCGTTGACTTCCCCCAGGGGTTCAGCTAAAGGGAGAGAGCCTTTTGTCGCCGGGGATTGTTGTTGATGCTCTCGCCCAAGGGCAGCCGATGGCTAAGCAACAGGGCCGAGATACAAACCGCGCCGCGCCGCCGCAGATCGGTCTTTTTGCGACATCGTCCTTGGTTGCCGTCCCGTTTGACCTGCAACGCTGTGCGCGGAGACGTGATCTCCCCAGTACCCGATCATGCCCATCCCTACCCAAACACCATCGCTCTCCCACGGCTCGCTCGTCTATTACGGTTGCGGCTGGGCCCTGCTGCGGCAGACCGATTCTGCCAGGGCCAGCTGCCGCTGGCAGGCGGCCACCGGCCACCTGGGAAGGGACAACTTTTTCTTCCGGGCGGCAAAATAAGATGCCAGCAGCAGCGACCCGCCTCTTCGCGATCTTCCTCGCCCTCTGGCTCTGGCGCCCGGCCTCCGCCTGGGCCGACCGCTACGACGACGAAGCCCGCCGCTTAGTCCAGCGCCTGACCCTGGAAGAGAAGGTCGGGCAGATGACCCAGATCTCGGTGACCTTGGTCTCGAAGGACGGCGACACCACGGGCCGCCACGCCCTGGACCCGGCCCGGCTGCGGGAGGCGCTCATCACCTATCACGTGGGCTCGATCATGAACGAGGGCCAGGGCGCTTACTCCCTGGCCCACTGGCGGGAGATCATCACCGAGATCCAGGACGTGGCCACCCGCGAGACCCGGCTCAAGATCCCGGTACTGTACGGCATCGACGCCATTCACGGCGCCACCTTCACCGAAGGCGCCACCCTCTTTCCCCAGCCCCTCGCCCTCGCCGCCACCTGGAACCTCGATCTGGCCCGGCAGGCCGGGGCAATCACCGCCCGGGAGGTGCGGGCCTCGGGCATCCCCTGGGACTTCTACCCGGTGCTGGATGTCGGGCGCCAGCCCCTGTGGCCACGCTTCTGGGAGACCTTCGGCGAGGACACCTTCCTGGTGACCGAGTTCGGCAAGAACTACATCGAGGGCCTCCAGGGCGGCAACTACGGCTTCCCCGGCCAGGTGGCCGCCTGCCTGAAGCACTACGTCGGCTACAGCTTCCCCTTCAACGGCTTTGACCGCACCCCGGCCTTCATGTCCGAGCGCACCCTGCGCCAGGTCTTCCTGCCGCCCTTTGCCGCCGGGGTGAGGGCCGGCGTCCCCACCGTCATGGCCAACTCCTCGGAGCTCGACGGGATACCGGGCCACGCCAACCGCCACCTGCTCACCGAGGTCTTAAAGGGCGAGCTGGGCTTCAAAGGCTTCGTGGTCTCGGACTTCAAGGACGTTAAAAGGCTCTACAGCCGGGATCAGGTGGCCGACTCGCCCGAGGCGGCGGTGGCCCTGGCGGTGAACGCCGGGGTGGACATGAGCATGGTGCCCAACGACTTCTCCTTCTACCGTTTGCTGCTGCGCGGCGTGCGGGACAAGAAGGTCTCCGTGGCCCGGATCGACGACGCGGTGCGCCGCATCCTGGCGGTGAAGCTCAGGATGGGGCTGTTTGCGCCCGGCGGGGCCTATCCCGCCCCCGGCCTGGACCGGGAGTTCGCGAGCCCCGCGCACGAGGCCGCCAACCTCAAGACCGCCCGGGAGTCGATCATCCTGCTGAAAAACGAGCGGCATCTCCTGCCGCTCGCCAAGACCGGGATCAAGGTGCTGGTCACCGGCCCCACCGCCAACCTGCTCTCGGCCCTGAACGGCGGCTGGACCATCACCTGGCAGGGCGACAACGAGGCCCGCTATCCCAAGGACAAGCCCACGGTGCTCGCGGCGATCAAGGCCAAGCTGGGGGCGGCAAACGTGCTCTTCACGCCCGGCGCCGATTTCGACCGGACGCTCGACCTGACCCAGGCCACGCGGCTGGCCAAGGAGGCCGATTGCGTGGTGGTCTGCCTGGGCGAGAAGGCCTACTGCGAGACCTGGGGCAACATCACCGACCTCGACCTGGAGCCGGCCCAGATCCAGTTGGCCCAGGCGATGATCAAGACCGGCAAGCCGGTGATCCTGGTGCTGCTGGAGGGCCGGCCCCGGGTGATCGCCCCCGTGGTTGACCAGTCCCAGGCCATCCTCCTGGGCTTTCTCCCCGGCATGGAGGGGGGCCGGGCCATCGCCGACGTCTTGTTCGGGGAGGTGAACCCCAGCGCCAAGCTGCCCTGCACCTACCCCAAGGCGCCC
>JAJYJA010000091.1 GCA_021789795.1 Deltaproteobacteria bacterium
TTAAATGCCTGGGAGGGGCCGTTGGCAATAATGGTGAGATTCACCCCGATGTCCTTGTCCATCGGCTCCCTGATCTTGTTGAACACGTTCTCCACCGGCGCGGCCCCCGCCCCCACCTTGACCTCGTCCGCCAGCGCGGGACAAGCGATGCCAAGCGCGGCCAACACGACTACGACAAACTTAAGCGAACTTGTAATCCAACGTCTTTTCGTCATCTTTGACTCCTAAACGATAGAGGTTTTGACCGCCCGAGCCAAGGCGCAACCCTTGCACAGGCGGCGATGGAACAAGACGGGGCAAACTCCCACGCCGTGGTGGACAGAGGCTGCCACCCGCCCCAGGTGTAAACATCATAGGAGTTTCGATTCCGGCCTGTCAAAGAAAAAAAGCATCCCCAGCAATGGGAGTGCCCCCCAAGTAGCAGACCGCCCCCTTACCGGGCAGGGGAGATTCACCGCCAGCCGCAGCAGGGGCAACGAACGGGGGAACAGCGACGGCCTACAGGATGTCGGCGAAGTGAGGACGCAGCCGCTTGAAGGCCAGGATGCCGCAGAGCAGCACCAGCCAGGCCACGGCCCAGAAGTAGAGGGTATTGAGAGGATGGGCCCAAAAGGGCACCCGGTAGAGGAAGCTATCGCGGTAGCCCTGCACGATATAGAACATCGGATTTAGGCAGAGATACCATTGATAGGCCGGGGGGACGATGTTCTTGTCCCAGAAGATGGGGGTGAGCCAGAAGCCGAAGGTGATGAATATCTGAATCAGGTTGGCGATATCCTTGACAAAGACCCCTAGCGCCGACAACAGCCAACTCAAGCCCAAGAGCAAAAAGAGCAGGGCCAGGGTATAGTAGCCGGTTTGCAGCCAGAACAGGCTGGGCCGAACGCCGCTCACCCAGATGATCCCCATGACGATGAACAGGAAGATCAGGTGGATGATGAGGGCGGAGTTGATCTTGACGATGGGCAGGATGGCGACCCGGAATTTGACCTTCTTGACCAGGAAGGAGTAGGCCCTAATCACCCCGGCAGCGGCCCCCACGCCCTCGGCGAAGAAGTTGTAGGCGATCTGGCCGGTGAACAGGTAAGCCACGAAGGGGACGGAGCCTGAGGGCCGCACCTTGAGCCCCAGATTGAACACCGCCCACATGATGCTCATCATGGCCAGCGGCTCGATGAAGGCCCAGATAAAACCCAAAAAAGAACCGGAATAACGGTCGGTGAAGTCGCGCCGGGTCAGATCGTAGATCTGCTGGCGCCGCTCGTAAACCTCCCGCACAAACTGTATTCCCTCGCCGACCAGGCTCATTTACCCCCGCACGATCTTCCCATGTTCTCACCCGGATGCCAAGCCCAAGCAGCGCCTAAAAGGAACTTGCCCCGCCCCGTTAGCACAGCTGGCTGGGCCTTACGCAGCCCTGACGCTTACGGTTTAGCCGGACAGGACTGACTTGTCAACCGACGTTTACCCTCCCGCCGGCGGGACGCAGGCATAAAAAAAGGCCACAGACAGTCTGTGGCCTTAGGTATTGCTGACAAATAGCCCCTACCGAAGGGCTCTCCGCCGGACAAAGAGAAAATCAGTCTTATTAGCCCCGATGCTCCTCGTCCTTGGCCCGGCCCTTGGCGGCGTACATGGTGGTGCTGCCAGAGGACCAGAAATCCATCTTGCCTTCCTTGACCAAGTCGTTAGCGGCGTTCTTCACGTCCCGGGGCTTGGAGTCGGGGTCGCATTCGTAGAAGTCCTTGACGTACAGCTGCGGTTTGGCAGCGGTTTGGGCCTTCTTCAGAATGGCCGCCTTCAATTCCTCTTTGCTCATAGCCATGGTTCGATCCTCATTTGTGGTTAGAAAAAGAGATCGAGGCGATTACATGGGCAGCCAGGACGATTCGCTGGCCGCCCATGCGCGTAATCGGATCAGTTTCTTACTTGATATGGCTGGTGAACTTGAACTGCGTGGTCGTTCTCCAGGTGTTGTAGGCCAGCCGGTAATCGTCGATGCTCTTGATGGTGAACGGGATGTCGCACTTCTCGAAGAACTTCTCCCAGCCGATTCTCTCGGCCCACTCGCCAATACGCTCGTACTTGTGGGCGTCCTTGGCATAGACATCGACAATCCGCTTGACCACCGAGGTCACCTCCGGCCAACGCGGGGTATTGTTGGGCAGGAAGGGGATGACCAGCTTGGAGAACTTGGGCGCCGACTTGGAGTTGGAGATCTTGCCGCCCACCAGGATGGCGATGCCGTCGCCCTCCGGATCGGCCAGCGGCATGGCCGGGCACATGGTGTAGCAGTTGCCGCAGAACATGCAGCGGGAGGCGTTGACCGACACCGACTTCACCTCTTCGCCCTTCTCGTTGGTGGCCTTGGCCGGCTTGATGGCGCCCAGCGGACAGGCGGCGATGGCCAGCGGCAGCTCGCAGAGACCGGTGATGGCGTCGTGATCGACCATCGGCGGCTTGCGGTGGATGCCGAGGATGGCGATGTCGGAGGCGTGCACCGCCCCGCACATGTTGAGGCAGCAGGCCAGGGCGATACGCACCTGGGCCGGCAGCTTCATGGAGGTGAAGTACTCGAACACCTCATCCATGACCGCCTTGACCACGCCCGAGGCGTCGGTAGCCGGGGTGTGGCAGTGCACCCAACCCTGGGTGTGGACGATGTTGGTGACCCCGGCGCCGGTGCCGCCCACCGGGAACTTGTTACCCCGGCTCTTCAAGTCGTCCAGCAGCGGTTGCAGCTTGGCCTTGGAATCGACCATGAACTCGGCGTTGTTGCGGGTGGTGAAGCGCAGGTAGCCGCCGCAGTGCTTGTCGGCGATGTCGCACATCTCGCGGATATGGTCGATACTAATCAGACGGGCGGAGGCCACCCGCACCGTGTAGCACTCGGCACCGGTCTCGGAGACGTGCAACAAAACGCCCGGCTGCACGATCTCGTGGTACAGCCACTTGCCGAAGTTGGCCTTGATGACCGGCGGCATGAGCTCGGTATAGTGAGGGGGGCCGATGTCGGTGATTCTGTCGGCCATTGGATTTTGCGGATCGTAACCCATATTCGTACCTCCTTGATAAGTAGTAGAAGTGAGACCTGTTATTTTATAATGTCTGACTCAGCCGATCACTGGGCGTGACGCTTGCGGAACTCGCGTACGTCGCGATCCCAGCCGCCCTCGACCTCTTCCGATTCCCAGAAGACGTAGGGGTTGGAACGCGGCTCCCTGATGTGCTGCGGGATGGGCTCCACGTTCAGCACCTTCAGGAAGGTGGGCAGGCCGACCCGCTGGATGGACTCGCCCACCCGCTCGCGGTTCTTGCCGTTTTCCATCCACCAGTCCCAGATACCCTCGATGAGGTTTACCAGGTCCTCGAACTCGTTTTCCGCGTCAACCTTCATGAACGGGATGATCATGGTGGCGAACTGGGCGCCGTCCAGGATCGGGGCCTTGGCGCCGACCAGGATCGTGGCGCCTTGCTCGGCACCCGGGCGCAGGGCGCGCGGCATGACGTTGATGCAGTGCATGCAGCGGGTGCACTCGGCGTCGTCGATCTTCAGGGTGTCGCCTTCCATGTGCATGCACTTGGTGGGACAGAGGTTGACGACTTCCTTCTTGATGTCGAACTTGCCCCAGTCGCGGCCGGAATGGGCGCCGGCATTGGACTTATACTCGCCGCTGAGGTACTTCTTTACCGCCGCCTGATCGATGCGGATGTTGTCACGCCAGGTGCCGATGACCGACAGGTCGGAGCGGGCGATGGAGGCCACGCAGTCATTCGGGCAGCCGGAGAACTTGAACTTGAACTTGTAGGGGAAGGCCGGGCGGTGGATCTCGTCCTGATACTTCATGGTCATGGCGTAACAGACCGCCTGGGTGTCGATGCAGGCCCACTCGCAGCGGGACTTGCCCAGACAGCAGGAGGGGGTACGCAGGTTGGAGCCGGAGCCGCCCAGGTCCTGATTCAAGTTATGGGTCAGCTCGTAGAACAGGGGCTCCAGATTGGGGGTGGTGGTGCCCAGGAGCACCAGGTCACCGGTGGAGCCGTGCATGTTGGTCATGCCGGAGCCGTACTTCTGCCACAGGTCGCAGATGGCCCGCAGCTTGGCGGTGCTGTAGTACATGCCGGAGGGCTGATTCAGACGGACGGTATGGAAATGGGCGACGCCGGGGAACTTGGTCGGAACGTCGGAATAACGGCCGACGATGCCGCCGCCATAACCGAACACACCGACGATGCCGCCGTGCTTCCAGTGGGTGATTTTGTCTCTGTACGACAACTCAAGCTGACCCAGGATGTCCCAGCACTCGGGCTTGGTCGCGGCCTGGCGTTTGATGTCGGTGACAAAGCTCGGCCATGGTCCTTTCTCGAGTTCGTCCAACAAGGGCGTATCATGCTTTGGCATTTTCCGTTTCCTCCTCAGGATCTGAATATTGTTAAAACTGCTCCCCATCACCCTGTTCCCAGGATGAATTAACCGCGACCTAAAGACCGGGGCCCGTTACCAGCCCCGGTATCACATAGTGGCCCAGCCATTACTGGCCGGCACCGCCTTAATCATCCCTGAAAATAATGAATGAAGCATTATTCAGGAAATCCACCTTAGCCACCTGCCAACCCTTTGTCAATAAAAATATGGAGGCAATACGAACAGAAAAATCTTGGCAGTTCTACCCGTATATCTATAGGGTTAGCTATCGACAACCACCAAGGTCTCACCTCAAGGTTCCCGCTTCCGGTTGATGGCCGCCGCCAGACAGCCGGCCCCGAAGCCGTTGTCGATATTCACCACCGCCAAGCCGGGGGCGCAGCTGTTCAGCATCGCCATCAGGGCGGCGACCCCGCCCAGACCGGTGCCGTAGCCGATGCTGGTAGGCACCGCGATAATCGGCCTATCCACCAGTCCGGCCACCACGCTGGGCAGGGCGCCCTCCATGCCCGCCACCACCACCAGCACCGTGGCCTCGCCCAGCAACTGCCGGTACGAGAAGAGCCGATGAATGCCGGCCACCCCGACATCGAAGGCGCGGGCCACCCGATGCCCCAGGCAGACGGCGGTCAGGCAGACCTCCTCCGCCACCGGGATATCGGAGGTGCCGGCGGCGAGCACCGCAATCACCCCCCGGCCCCGGTCAGCCTCAACTTGACTGCCCACCAGCATCCTGGCCTGGGCATGGTAGGCAAGCTCAGGCACCTGGGCGCAGACCTCGGAGGCCTTGGCCGGATCGACCCGGGTGGCCAGCACGGGGTAGCCGTGGCCGAGCATCCGGCCCGCGATCTCGGCGATCTGCGCCGCGGTCTTGCCCTCGCCGTAGATCACCTCCGGGATCTCGGTGCGCAAGCAGCGCTGATGATCCAAATGGGCGCCGGAGATCACCTCGCTCGGCCAATCCTTTAGCCTCTGCAAGGCCTCCTCAAGCGACAGTTCTCCAGCCTTGACCCCGGCCAGAATGGCCCGCAACCGTTCCGCTTCCATGAAAAGCTCTCCCCCACTTGCCGAGCCGGGCCCGCCGTGCTAAAAGACACTCGGCCCACCCGCCACGTAATGATTTTTGTAACTATCCAGCCGCACCCCATCTGCTTTGTCACCAGCCGGCTCACATACCGAAAGTATAGCTCGCCGACTGGGTTCGCGCATCTGGAGCGCGGCTTATTATAGTTACGGTCCCCAGCCGATGCCAATTCTGCGGCACTAAGCTGGATAGTTACTGTTTTTTAGCCACCTCTGCCATCAGGACGCCATGCCGCAAGACGCCTTCTCCCATCGCCACCGGAAAACCTGGCATAAAATTACCGCCATCGTGGCAAAAAAATATGCCGACCCCCTGGCCGCCTTGCTGGCCAGCGTCTCGGAGGGGGGTATAGAACAGCGCGAAGCCCCCCCGGACGGCCCCCAGGCGGGCGGGGAGCAACTCATCGGCTATCTGCCCGGCGGCCAGGACCCCGCGCCCTTCGTCCGCCGTCTGCGCTCCCTGCTTGCCGAACTGGAAAAAAACCATCCCGGCCCGGCCCCAGGCGTCATCCTTCAGGAAGAGCTGATCGAGGAGGACTGGAACCAGCGTTGGAAGGAGCACTTCAAACCCTTCCGGCTGACCGGCCGCCTGGTGATCAAACCCTCTTGGGAGACCTACCAGCGGCAGGCAAACGACCTGATCCTAGAGATGGACCCCGGCATGGCCTTCGGCACCGGCCTGCACGCCAGCACCCGGCTCGCCCTGCTGCTGATCGAAGAGGCCCTAGAGGCCCGGCCGGTCGCCAGCGTCCTCGACGTGGGCACCGGCACCGGCATCCTGGGCATGGCCTGCGCCCTCATGGGGGCCACGCGGGTCGTAGGCGTGGACAACGACATCGACGCCCGGGCCGCCGCCGGCGAAAACCTGGTCAAAAACCACCTGGAGGCCCGCATGGTCATCGCCCCCGGCGAGCTGCGCCAGGTTCAAGGCGACTTCGAGCTGATCATCGCCAACATCACCCAGGACGTCCTCACCCACCTGGCCCCGGAACTCAGGCGCCGGCTCGCCCCCGGGGGTCGGCTGGTGCTATCCGGCCTCCTGGCCGGCGGGCAGGAGCAGGCCCTCGCCGCCCTCTATGGCGATCTAGGACTTACCCTCACCGCCCGCAAGGCCCAGGACGAGTGGGCCGCCCTGCTGCTCACGGCCCGCCGAGCATAACCCTCACCCCCACGCCATGCAACGATTCTTCATCGACCCCCACCTGATCGCCAACGGCCAAGCCACGGTCACGGGCCAGGACGCCCGCCATATCGGCAAGGTACTTAGGCTCAAGCCCGGCGTTAGGCTGGAACTATTCGACGGTTCAGGCTCGATTTATGAAGCCGAGATCACGACCATCGCCAAGGTGGAGGTTAAAACCAGGATCTTGAGCCAGCGGCGGCATCGCGACCAGCCGCCCTTCCTCTCCCTGGCCCAGGCCCTCCTCAAAGGCAAGAAGATGGACCTGGTGATCCAGAAGGCCACCGAGCTGGGCGCCATCGACATCCAACCGGTGCTCACCCGGCACTGCGTGGCCGCCGCCCCCGGCGCGGCCCAGATCGAACGCTGGCAACGCATAGCCAACGAGGCCTGCAAACAGTGCGACCGGCCCCTGCCGCCCCTCTGCCGCCCCGGCCTTGACTTAACGCAACTGCTCGGCCAGCGGGAAGCAGGGGTGGACAAGATCTTCTGCTGGGAGGAGGAAAAAACCGCCACCCTGGCCGATCTCGATCTCCGCCCGGCCCGGAAGGTAATGCTGCTCCTGGGCCCGGAGGGCGGCTTCGCCCCGGAGGAGGCGGCAGGCGCCATCGCCAACGGCTTCAGGCCGGTCTCCCTGGGCCCCCGGGTGCTGCGGGCCGAAACCGCCGCCATCGCCGCCCTGGCCATCGTCCAATTCCTGCTCGGCAACTTAAGGGCTACCGACCGCCACCTCGCCAGCCCGCCCCCGGAAACCCGATGCGGGCGGTAATCCAACTGGTCAGTCAGGCCACGGTCAGCGTGGCAGGCCAGGTGGTGAGCGCCATCGGCCCCGGCCTGCTGACGCTCTTGGGCGTGGGCGCCCCAGACCGCGAACCGGACGCCGACTACCTGGCCGACAAGATCGCCGGGCTACGCATCTTCCCCGACCAACACGGCCAGATGAACCTCTCGCTGGCGGACACCGGCGGGCAACTGCTGGTGGTGTCGCAGTTCACCCTCTACGGGGATTGCCGTAAGGGCCGCCGCCCCTCCTTCAGCCAGGCCGCCCCGCCCGAGGCGGCCAAACGGCTATACCTCTATTTTATCGAACGGTTGCGCGGCCAAGGCATCCCCACCGCCGGCGGCGTCTTCCAGGCCGAGATGGCGGTGGCCCTGGTCAACCAGGGCCCAATAACCATCATCCTCGACTCCGCCCAGGCCCACATGCATACTTAAGCATCCATAACTGTAAACTAAAGGTTACACGGCGCCAACCCCACGATCCGCCCCGTCCCCATTCCCTGGCATTTCCGGTCGCAAAATCCCTCCCCCCAGTATTTGTCGCCCCTAAACCCCAACCTGGCAAACCTATTGCATCCTTTTTCTGTCCGACAGGCGGTCAAGTCCCACATCGTGACACACACAATCGACAAAAAAAGAGGGAACAATGATGCAAACAGCCCGGGAACATTGCGATTTTTCTTGCACGGAGAAGATGTGCCTAACCCTTGACAAAATCGGGGTGCCACGCGACAACAAGTGGCGCTCCCTGGTGATGTACATGCGGGGCTTGAGCTATCACGACTACCTCTCCCACCAGCAGAAGAGCCAGCTCCAGTCACTGCTAACCCATGTATTCATCGAGAAGGAGTTCAGCGACGAAAAGTTCGCCGAACTGATGGACAAAAACGACAAGATCCTGGCCGCCCCCTACATCAAGAAGATCCAGGCCACGGCCAGCGAATCCCAGAAGCTGCTCCAGGAGTTCCAGTCCACCCTCCGCTACCGGCGGGGCGACATCCGGGACCTGGAGGACAGCACCGCCAAGGCCCTGGCCGATGGCCAAGACCCGGAGGTGGTGATCGCCTCCCTGAGAATCGCCTTCCGGGACCTGATCAAGACCATGGATCAGGACGTGGCCCGGCTCGATCAGATGTGCCGCACCGACAGTCTAACCGGCATCTACAACCGCCGGGCCTTTGACGAGTTCATGGCCGAGGCGGTGGACAAGGCCTCGCAGCGGGCGCTGCCGGTCTCCCTGATCTTCATGGACATCGACAAATTCAAGGTCTTCAACGACACCTACGGCCACCAGGTGGGCGATCAGGCCCTGGTGGCGGTGGCCAAGGTCATCAAACACTGCGTCCACGACTACATCTCCAACCTGCCGTCGGAGATGTACACCGCCCGCTTCGGCGGCGAGGAGTTCGCCATCGTCATGCCGGGGATGAACGAGGAGAAGGCCGCCTTCCTGGCGGAGTTGATCCGGAAGGCGGTGGAGGGCTACAACTTCCTGCTGCGCAACGAGAAGGGCGACATCATCCAGCGCGGCATCCGCCTCTCGATCAGCGCCGGGGTGACCGAGCTCCAGGCCGAACAATGCTCGCCCTCCGGGGCCGAGGTCCTGCTCCACAACGCCGATCTCGCCCTTTATCACGCCAAGGGCGACGGCAGAAACAAGGTGGTTCGCTTCCGGGACATTCAGGCCTAGGCCAGACTAAGGGTGATGATCTCGCAAAAAGGTAGCCGATGGCTAAGCAAAAGGGCCGATATACAAGGCGCGGGGTGTGTTTGGCGAGTGAGGCCATACAGATGGTATGCCGAACGAGCCAAACCGCCACGCGCCGCAGTAGATCGGTCTTTTTGCGACGCCATCAAGGGTTGCCTTTTCTCGTAAGGCGTGGAATAGTCGCAAGCCAAACCAACTATCCCCCCGCCCACCCAACCACGGACCCCTCAACCAAAACCGCCCATGAAGCCGATCCTGACCGCCCTCGCGGCCCTACTCCTCTGTCTGGGGGCCGCCGGAGCCGGCCCGGCCCAG
>JAJYJA010000092.1 GCA_021789795.1 Deltaproteobacteria bacterium
GTCGTCCCGCACCGTAAGACGCGGCCCGCCGTGACCGGCGGTGCGCCAGTCACGCATCGGGGCGATATCGGTCAGTTCCTCCTTGCGTCCCAGGCGGGTCATGCGGTCGCAAATCGACTGCCAGATGCAGGCCACCTCGGGGTTGATCTCGCAACGTCCACCCACCGAGCCGCCGCAGGGGCCGTTCATCAGGCTCTTGGCGCAACGGGCCACCGGGCACAGGCCGCCGGTTAAGTGCAACACGCAGTTGCCGCAGCCGGCGCACTGTTCGGCCCACTTGCCCTGCTCGACCGAGCCGCCCATGCAGGTGGTGTTCACCCCCGGATAGACCCTGGCCATGGGCCGCAGGTTGGCGATGAAGTTCACCCCCACCCCGCAGGCCAGGGAGACGATGGCGTCGTACTGGCCGTCCCAGTCATCCAGGCCGGCGATGTACTCCTTGTCGCACTGCCGCACCAGGGTACCGGTGACGGTGCTCAGTACCCGGCCCGCCTTGCGCGCCCCCAACCTGAGCAGGGAGGCCATGAGCTCCACCTCCCGCTCGCCGCCGGCGGAGCACACCGACACGCAGCCACGGCAGCCCAAGACCAACACCCGGTTGAAATCCTTGATCATCTCGACAACTTCAGCCACCGGTTTACGCTTGGCGATAATCATTTACTCTCTCCCTTGAAGGGGCTGGAACCCAAGGCCCGGATGGCTCTATCCATCTGCTGGGCCGCGGCAATGAACTCTGGGTGCAGGCCACGCGGCAAGTGAAACATCTCGATCCGCTCCGGCTCCACCCCCAGCTCGGCCAGGGCCGCCTTCACCGCCAGCACCTTCTTGGCGGCCCGCTGGCTGCCCAGCACGTTGTGGCAGCCGTCCTTGGGGCAGCCCACCACATAAACGCCGTCGGCGCCGTCCTCAAAGGCGGCCAGCAGGGCGCTGACCTGAAGCTTACCGGAACAGGGCAGCCGGTTGATGACCACCGTGCCGGGAAAACCGTCCTCCCGCAGGCCGCCGCCGTTGTCGGCGCAGGACTGCTGCGAGGTATAATGACAGCAAAATGCCTGAATAACCGGGGTAAAACTCATCGCTTGTTCTCCTTGCCTCACCTGCCGCTGGCGCAGGCCGCCAGCCGACGCTCGTCTTCGGATTCATTTAGCCTGATCGCCTGGGCCGGGCACTCGCCCACACAGATGCCGCAGGCCCGGCAGTCCTTGGCCCGGATGTCGGCCACCCCCTGGGCGTCGATCTTGGGCACCCCCCAAGGGCAGACCCTAACGCAGGTCAGACAGGCCACGCACCGGTCCCGTTCCACCCAGGCCACCTTGCCCTGGTCGCGCAGGTCCTGGTCGCTGACGTAGCCTTCGCTGACCGCAATCCGGCGCAAGGCGGTCATGATGTCAGCAAAACCCACGTTCTGAGGGCAGACAAAGACACAGGAGCGGCACTTGGAGCAGTACCACAAAAGATGGGAGGCGAGCACCCTATCCTTTAGACCCATGCGGATCATGTGGATGATCTTTCTGGGATCGAATTCGGGGATGGCCTGGCTTACCGGGCAGGCGCCGCTACAGGCGCCGCACGAGAAGCAGCGGTTCAGCCACTCGCCGCCGGGGATGGCGGTCACCTGGCTGGCAAACGAGGGGTTGATCTCCTTGCTGGTGATGCCCATGGGAATCTCTCGGTTCGGATCAAAAGGAAACGACGGACGGCTTGCATCCATCGTGGTTGTCTAGCCTAAATCAGCACCCTGAACTCGCCCTTGCCCAAGAGGTCATGCAGATGCAGGATGCCGACCAGCCGCCCGCCCTCGTCAACCACCGGCAAGATGGTGACCTCGTGGCGCTGCATGAGGCTCAAGGCGTCGGCGGCCAACAGATCGGCGAGGATGGTCTTGGGGGCGGCGGTCATCAGCTCCCCCACCCGCCGGTCGAGAATCGCGGCGGATTTAACCATAAGCCGGCGAATATCGCCATCGGTAAGAATACCTAATACATATTTTTCGCCCGACACCACCAGCAACGCCCCCAGGTTCTTGTCGTTCATCACCGCCAGGGCGGCGCGAAAGCCGGTCTCCGGGGCTACCGCCGGGACGCGGTCGCCGGTAAGCATCACCTCCGCCACCCGCACCTTGAGCCGGTCGCCCAGGGTGCCGCCGGGATGGTTGCGCAGAAAATCGCTCTCCTTGAACTGCTTGCGGTTTAAGAGCACCACCGCCAGGGCGTCGCCCAGGGCCAGGGTGGCGGTGGTGCTGGCGGTGGGCGCCAGGCCCAGGGGGCAGGCCTCCCGTTCAACCCCGACATCCAGCACCGCGTAGGCGTGGCGGGCCAGGGTGGAGGCGAGGTTGCCGGTCATGGCGATGATCTGGTTGCCCCGGCGCTGGAAGTTGGGCAGCAGCATGGTCAGCTCCGGGGTCTCGCCGCTGTTGGAGATGGCCAGGATCACGTCGCTCGCCGAGACGATGCCCAAATCGCCGTGCATGGCCTCCACCGGATGCAGGAAAAACGAGGAGGTGCCGGTGCTGTTCAAGGTGGCGGCGATCTTCTGGCCGATGATCCCCGACTTGCCGATGCCGGTGATGATCACCCGGCTGGGGCAGGCCATGATCAGCTCCACGGCCCGCTCGAAGTGGTGATCCAGCCGGTCGATCAGGGCCAGGACGCCGTTGGCCTCGATCCGCAACACCTCTTGGGCAAGGGAGATGGACATGCGAAGACGGCTGGCCTAGGCGCCGAAGGCCAGCTTGTGGAAATTCTGATCCGGCGCCACGGGATAGTCGTTGTTGAAGCAGGCCAGGCAGAAGTGATCCTTGGGCATGCCGGTCGCCTCCACCAGGCCCTCGATACTCAGGTATTGCAGGGAGTCCAGGTCGAGCGACTGGCGGATCTCCTCCACCGAGTTACTGGCGGCGATCAACTGACCGCCGGAGGGAAAATCGATGCCGTAAAAGCAGGGGTAACGGGTGGGCGGACAACTGATCAGCATGTGCACCTCCCGGGCCCCGGCGCTGCGCAAGGACTGCACCCGGCTGCGGCCGGTGGTGCCGCGGATGATGGAATCCTCCATGATGATCACCCGCTTGCCGTCCAGGCAGGGCCGCACCGGGTTGAGCTTGACCCGCACCGAAAAGTCGCGCATCGATTGGGTGGGCTGGATAAAGGTGCGGCCGATGTAGTGGTTCCTGATCATCCCCATCTCCAGCGGCAGGCCGGCGGCCTGGGAGTAGCCCAGGGCGGCGTAGTTGCCGGAGTCGGGGAAGGGCATGACGAAATCGGCCTCCACCTTGGACTCCCGGGCCAGGATGGCCCCCATCTTCTTGCGGCAGGCATAGACGTTGATCCCGAAGATGTCGCTGTCCGGCCGGGCAAAATAGACGTGCTCGAAGATGCAGAAACGCGGCCCATGACTGGGCGGCGAGGAGATGCTGCGCAGGCCGTTGGCGTCGATGATTAATATCTCGCCCGGGGCCACGTCGCGGATATATCGGGCCTCGATCAGGTCCAGGGCGCAGGTCTCGGAGGCCACCACGTAGCCGCCGTTGTTCAACTGCCCCAGGCACAGGGGCCTGAAGCCGTAGGGGTCGCGCACCGCCACCAGTTGGGTCTTGGTCATCAGCAGAATGGAGTAGGCCCCGCTCACCCGGCGAAAGGTTTCCTTGATTGACTGCTCGAAACCCAGCCCGGAGTTGTGGGCTAAGAGGTGCACCACCACCTCGCTGTCGGTGCTGGACTGGAAGAGGGCGCCGTGGGCCTCCAGTTCGTCGCGCAGCTCGCGGGTGTTGACCAGGTTGCCGTTGTGGGCGATGGAGATGCTGTCGCCCCGGTGAGAGGCGGTGAAGGGCTGGGCGTTGACGATGCTGGAGCTGCCGGTGGTGGAGTAACGGACATGGCCCATGGCCAGGTCGCCTTGCAGCCGGCTCAGGGTACGCTCGCTAAACACCTCCGGCACCAGGCCCATGTCCTTGTGCTCCCACACCTTGCCCCCGTCGGAGGCGACGATGCCGGCGCTCTCCTGCCCCCGGTGCTGGAGGGCGTAGAGGCCGAAATAGACGAGCTTGGCGGCGTCGGGATGACCGAAGATTCCGCAGACCCCGCACTCCTCCCTGGGCCGGCCCGAAGAGTGGTCAGATGACATAATAAGGGTTACCTCAAATTGCTGATGGCGTGGCAAGAGGTGCAGCCCGCCGCGTACAAGCGGCGAAAAATCGTTATATTACCCCCTTTTCAGAGGATGGGAAATATTTTTTTTGAAACGACGCGGGATCACCCGCGCTCCCAGCGCCTTACCGTTTGGGCCGCCTTGAGCGAGGCCGGGCAGAGGCCGGTTTTGGGGGTTGCGGAAATGATGATTTGCGGCTATGTTCCAAATCCTAGCCGTGGTCAAGGGGTAACGTCTTAACTTAAGCGGAGAGGTGCCGGAGTGGCCGAACGGGACGGTCTCGAAAACCGTTGACCTCACGGGGTCCGAGGGTTCGAATCCCTCCCTCTCCGCCAGTTGACCACTAAAAAAGCCTCTGTTCGCCACCCGCAGACCCGCACGGTTCAATAAACCCGGCGGGTTTTTTGTTGTCCGTCAAGCAGACGGCGGGGCCCAAGGCCAGCCGGCCCCACTCAGCTAAACTTAAAAAAATCAATAAAATTCATCTGGTTAAAACATGGGATTCCGCTGTGGCATCGTGGGCCTGCCCAATGTCGGCAAGTCCACCATCTTCAACGCCTTGACCGCCGCCGGCATCGAGGCGGCCAACTACCCGTTCTGCACCATCGAGCCCAACGTCGGCATGGTGGCGGTGCCGGACCAACGTCTCGACACCTTAGCCGCCCTGGCCAAGACCCGGCGCACCGTTTACGCCCAGATGGAGTTCGTCGATATCGCCGGCCTGGTGAGCGGGGCCAGCAAGGGCGAGGGCCTGGGCAACCAGTTCCTGGGCCACATCCGGCAGGTGGACGCCATCGCCCATGTGATCCGCTGCTTCGAGGACGACAACGTGGTGCACGTCAGCGGCGGCATCGACCCCCAGCGCGACCTGGAGGTGATCAACACCGAACTGATCCTGGCCGACCTGGACACGGTGGACAAGCGCTTAAAGCGCACCCAGTCGATGGCCAAGTCGGGCGACAAGACCGCCAAGGAGCAACTGGTGATCCTGGAGGAGTTGCAGAGAATCCTAGACAGCGGCCGGCCGGCCCGGGTGCTGACGGTGGCTGCGGGCCTGGACGACTCGGCCCTGCGCCTTAAACGCGAGATCTGCCTGCTGACCGCCAAGCCGGTGCTCTACGTGGCCAACGTCAAAGAGGAGGATATCGCCACCGGCAACCAGTGGGTGGAGATGCTGCGCCAAAAGGTGGAGGCCGAGGAAGGGGCCCCGGTAATCCTGATCTCCGGGGCCATCGAGGCCGAGCTCTCCCACCTGGGCCCGGTGGAGCAACTCGAATTCCTGCGCGACATGGGCCTTGAGGAGCCGGGGCTAAACCGCCTGATCCGGGCCGGGTACCAGCTCTTGGGGCTCAGCAACTTCTTCACGGTGGGCGAGAAGGAGACCCGCTCCTGGACCATCCCGGTGGGCGCCAAGGCCCCCCAGGCCGCCGGGGTGATTCACTCCGACTTCGAGCGCGGCTTCATCCGGGCCGAGGTGATCGCCTACGAGGATTTCGTCAAGTGCGGCGGCGAGGCGGCGGCCAAGGAACGCGGCCTCTGGCGGCTGGAGGGCAAGGACTACGTGGTCCAGGACGGCGACTGCATCAACTTCCGCTTCAACGTCTAACATCATCAAGCAGGAGGACAGAGGTCAGACTTCTCTCAAGCTGCCTTGAACCTTGCCCTTAACTCCATGCCCCTCGGCACCAGCACCGAATACCTGAAATCCCTGGCCGCCCTGGTGTCCATCGTCAATCCGGTGGGGGCGATTCCGGTGTTCATCAAGCTCACCGAGGCCCAGACCCCGGAGGAGCGCCGCCGCACCTGCCGGCGAACCGCCCTCACCACCGCCCTGGTGCTCCTGGTCTCCCTGGCCCTGGGCGAGGCCATCCTCTCCTTCTTCGGGATCACCATCGCCTCCTTCCGGGTGGGCGGCGGCATCCTGATCATGATGATCGCCTTCTCCATGCTCCACGCCCAGACCAGCCCCATCCGCCACACCGAGGAGGAGGCCCGCGACTCCCTGGAGCGGGACACGGTGGCGGTCGTCCCCCTGGGCATCCCGCTCCTGGCCGGGCCGGGGGCGATCAGCACCGTCATCTTAAACGCCCAGCGCTACTCGTCGACACCCCACTACCTGATCCTGGTGATCGAGATCCTGGCGGTCGCCCTGACGGTAAGGCTCTGCCTGGGCAGCGCCTCCTTTATCGCCCGGCTCCTGGGCCGGACCGGGATCAACATCGTCACCCGGATCATGGGCCTGATCATGACGGCGGTGGGGGTCGAATTCATCGCCGCCGGCCTAAAGCAGCTCTTCCCCATCCTGGCCACCGTCCGCCCCTTACTCCCGTGAACAGATGGGCCACGCCTCTTAGATACCTGAGACAACTGGCCTCGACCCGCCCTGGCCGTTACCTCTGGCTGGCCGTCCTCCTCTGTCTCTCGCTCTGGCTGGCCCGCGGCCCCCTGACCGGCCTCGTCTTGCGAGACCTGGCCCTGCCGGCGGCGGAGCGACTCGCCCCGGGGCTTAAGATCGAATTTAAGTCCCTGCGCACCAATCTGGTCTCCCGCCTGGAGCTGGAGGCGGTAAGCGTCTCCTATCAGCCCCCGGATGACCGCCAGGGGCAGGGCCTGCGGCTCGTCGTCCCCAGGCTGGCAATCGGTTACACCCTCCCCGGCCTCTTTCCCTGGCCCGGCCCGGCCGCCATCCTGCCCCGTCTGCGTCTTGATCTCGACCGTCCCACCCTGACCGGAACGCCTCCCGCCTCCCAGGCCGCCGTGCCCCTGCTCCCCACCCTGTCCGCCCTGCCCGAGGTCAAGGCCCGAAACGCCGCCCTCGATCTTAGACTGCCGGGGATGATCGAACTGAGCGGCCAGGGGGCGGAGATCGAGGTCGCGGCCTTAAACGCCCCCGACCAGGTCGGCCAGGGGGTGAAGATCCTCCTCCCCACCCTGTCGGTGGCCGGCCCGGCCTGGCCCACCCTGCGGGGCAAGATGGGCGCCCATCTGGTCTATGGCCCCGGACGCATCGAGGTGCCGGCCCTGTCCTTTAACGACACCCCGGTCATCAGCCAGGGCCGGCTCACCACCGATCTCCAGGGCCTGCGCTTCTCCCTGGTTCTGCACCTGCTGCAAAGCCAGGGCCTGGTGGAGGGCAGTCTAACCCGGGAGACGGCCCGGTTGGCCTTCCACGTCAAGGATTGCGACCTGGCGGCGGCACTCAAGGCCGCCGGAGAAAGAACCGGAATGGGCGGCAGGCTGCGGGCGGATGGCGAACTGGCCATGCGGCCCGGCCACCCCGACACCCTGACGGGCTCGGTATCGGCCCTGGTGCGGGACGGCTCCTGGAACGGCAGAAAGATCGAACGTCTGGAAGTGGCGGCCCAGGCCGGCGGCCAGAGAGTCGCCATCTCCCGGCTGGACCTGGCAAGCGGCGCCAGCCGGCTTGAACTGCAAGACCTCCAGGCGCCGCTCTCCTGGCGCCCCAGCCAGGGCTGGCGGACGCTAATGGCCACCTCGCGGGGCCGGGCCCGGCTGAACCTGGACGACTTCGGCCTCCTGCCCGCCGGCTGGCTTGACCATCTCCTTGACGACTGGCAATCCTTGCACCCCAAGGGGGCCCACGCCGACCTCGTCTTGGACCGGGGCCGGCTGACGATCACCGACGCCGCAATCTGGGGCGGCTTTGGCCAGGCGCGGCTGACCGGCGGCCAGGCCGACCTCTCGGGCCCGCCCGCCGGTTGGGAAGCGGCGCCCATGAGCGGCGACTGGCGGCTCGACCTGACCGACGCCGGCCTAGTGCGCCGCTTCTGGCCCGCCTGGCCGGCCACGGGCGGCGAGGCCCACGGCCAGGGCAGCTTCTCCGGCAGCCTGGCCAAGCCCAACCTGCCGCTTACCGCCACCTTCCTTAAGCCGCGGCTATACGGCCTCACCCTGGATCAGGTGGCGGGCCGGCTGCGCTGGACCCTGGGCCGCCTGGACCTTGATCTGACCGCTGACCAGGGCCCGGACAACCACTTGCGCTACCAGGGCGCCATCGACCTGCAACGGGGGGCGCTATTGGACACCAAGGTGACGGCCCGCCTGGCCGGGCTTGAATCCTGCCTGCCTCCCTCCTTGACGCCCGGGCTCACCGCCAGCGGCTCCCTCACCGGCGAACTGGGCCTCTCCGGTCCCTTTAACCGGCTGACCGGGCAAGGCCAGGCCAGCGGCGACCTCACGGTGGCGGGGATCAGCCTGCGGCATGCCGATCTCCAGGGCGGCTTCACGGGCCGGAATTGGGACATCCAACGGCTGCGGGCCACGGTCGGGCCGGGGGTCGATCTCGACCTCGGCGGCCGTCTGACGCTAACGCCCGGCCCCGGCCTGTTGGCGAACCTCGACCAGGCCAGCCTCGCCTGGCAGGGCCAGAGACTCACCCTCTCCCAGGCCGCCGCGCTTAAACTCGCCCCCCACTCGCTGACGGTGCCTAAGCCCCTGCTCCTAGGCGGAGCCCTGGGCCAGTTCCGGCTGGAGGGCGGCTTGGGCAACGGCGACCGGCTGACCCTGACCGCCAGCCAAGTGCGGGACCCGGGACTGGTTCGCCGTTGGCTGGGAAGGGAGCTGGGCTTTGCCGGGCTCGACTTCACCTTGACCCTGGCCGGGCAGCCCGCCGCCCCCGCCTGGCGCTGGCAGGGAACGGTGCGGGGTCTGGGTCTGCCCGGCCAGTCGTCGCTCAGCCTTTCCGGCCCCTTCGATCTGGCCGGCGATGCGGACGGGCTGGCCATCCGGCGCTGCCATCTGGCCGGCGACCAGGAGTCGATCGAGTTGTCCGGGCAATTACCCCTGTTGATTATTGGGGGACGACCGGTATTGAAGGAGGCGGGGCCGCTGACGCTGAAGGCGGGGATCGCCCTGCCGCCCGGCGGCCTCCTTCCCGGCCTTTTCCCGGAATGGCTGACCAAAAGCGGGGCGACCCGGGCCGACCTCGACCTCTCCGGCAGCCTGGCCTCTCCCCACGGTCAGGTGCGGCTTACGGCGGAGGGTCTCTCGCCCGGGCCGCGGCTCTCCCTATTGCCCAACGATGACTTTTCGGCCAACGGCCTGGTGGAGTTTGACGCCGACCGGCTCACCATCCCCCGGCTTGAGCTCTCCTCTCCCCAGCTAAGGCTTGCGGCGCAGGGCCGTTTACGGCAGATATCGCTGGCCGGTCTGCTTAAGGGCGGGGCCGGCCGGCCCGGTCAGGTCGAGCTTGGGGGCAGTTTTAGCCTCCCGGATTTAAGATGGCTGTCCGGCAAGTGGCCGTCGATACGGCGGGTGGGCGGCCAGCTCGCCGGCTCCTTCCGCCTGGACGGGCCGCT
>JAJYJA010000093.1 GCA_021789795.1 Deltaproteobacteria bacterium
TCGGGGAGGCCAGGCGATGATCCCCTGGCCGGAGGTGGACACGGTGCTGCTCGACATGGACGGCACCCTGCTCGACAAGCACTTTGATGATTATTTCTGGGAGCACTTCGTGCCCGAGATCTACGCCCGGGAAAACGGCATCGAGGAGCGGGAGGCCCGCAAGAAGCTGCTGGACACCTACCGCGCCAAGGAGGGCACCCTGGATTGGACCGACCTCGACTACTGGAGCGAGCAACTGGGGCTCGACATCCCGGCGCTTAAGCTCAAGATCGACCATTTGATTCAGGTTCACCCTTATGTGATTGAGTTTTTGGAATTTTTGCAAAAATCACCGCGGGGCGTCTATTTGGTGACCAACGCCCACGGTAAGACGCTGGCGATCAAGATGGCCAAGACCGCCCTGAGCGGCTACTTCACCGGCATCGTCTGCGCCGAGGAGATCGGCATGCCCAAGGAAGACCCGCGCTTCTGGGCCGGCCTGCGGCAGCGGATCGATTTCCGCCGGGAGCGCACCATGCTGGCCGAGGACAGCGAAAAAATTCTTCTCTCCGCCCGCAGCTACGGCATCAGGCACCTGATCCACGTGGCCCGGCCCAGCAGCCGCGGCCCCATCCAGGTCTCGTCCCAATTCCCCTCCATCAGTTTTTTCAACGAGTTGATCTGAGACCTGGCCCGAAGGCGGAATTTGGTTGTGACCCGGGCGGGTGTTGCCTGACAGCCCGGCCGCCCCGCAAACGGAGCCGGCCGGACTGTGGCGCCGCCTTAAATTTGATGATCTCGCAAAAAGGTAGCCGATGGCTAAGCAAAAGGGCCGATATACAAGGCGCGGGGTGCGTTTGGCGAGTAAGGCCATACACATGGTATGCCGAACGTAACTATTCAGCCGCACCCCATCTGCTTTGTCACCAGCCGGCTCACATACCGAAAGTATAGCTCGCCGGCTGGTTTCGCGCATCTGGGGCGCGGCTGAATAGTTACGGTCCCCAGCCGATGCCAATTCTGCGGCACTAAGCTGGATAGTTACTGCCGAACGAGCCAAACCGTCCCGCAATTCTGTCCAATCCCCGCTGGTGTCGGACGGGGACGCAGTAGATCGGACTTTTTGCGACGCCATCAAATTTTACGGAAAAATTGTTGCGCTATCGATCATGAAATTTTAAACTTCCTTCTTCAAGTTGCCGCAGAGGCGGGGACGGTGTCATAAGTTAGCGCTTAGCGCTTTTCCACCTCACCCATTCTGTGATAGCTCCTCGAGGATGATTATGATTACGTTCGTCTACCCCTTATACTGAACATTGCGTCTGACGAGCTGCCCGGTCTGGGTAGCGCTCATGCCAGGCGCACCGCCTCCCCCGCGCGACGTAGCGCACTCACGCCTTATGTGAGGGCTTCGTTTCTTTAGGGATCAGGTAAGACGCCTGCCATGCCAGGCGTCTTATCAAGCTTTGATCTCTGAAGGAGGAAGCTCTCATGAATGCCCCATCCCCAAGTCAATCCCTAAGTCCCATTGTCGGGTCCGTCCTGGTTGTCGGTGGCGGTGTCGCCGGGGTTCAGGCCGCCCTCGACATGGCCCAGCTCGGCCTCAAGGTCTATCTGGTCGAAAAAAGCGCCGCCATCGGCGGGGTCATGGCCCGGATCGACAAGACCTTTCCCACCAACGACTGCTCCCTCTGTATCCTGGCCCCCAAGCTGGTGGAGACGGGCCGCGACGCCAACATCGACATCCTTACCCGTGCGGAGATCATAGGCCTGGCCGGCCACCCCGGCAACTTCACGGCCACGGTCCGCAAGGAGCCGCGCTACATTGATGAAACGACCTGCACCGGCTGCGGCCAGTGCGCCCAATACTGCCTGAAGCTGATCGATGACGACTATAACGAGAAACTGGCCAATACCAGCGCCATCCACATCGATTACGCCCAGGCGGTGCCTGCCACCTACGCCATCGACCCGTCCACCTGCCTGAGGCTAAAGCACGGCACCTGCGGCCTCTGCGCCGTCGTCTGCCAGAAGCGGGCGATCAACTTCGACGAACAACCCCAAACGCTGGAACTGAACGTCGGCGCCGTGGTACTGGCCCCTGGGTTTGGCCGGGTCAGCCAGGAGGTCTTGGCCCGCTACGGCTGGGGCAAATTCCCGGACGTGCTCACCGCCTTCGAGCACGAGCGCTTGATGTGCGCCTCCGGCCCCACTGGCGGCGAAATCGTCCGCCCCTCCGACCGCAACCACCCGAAGAAGATCGCCTTCCTGCAGTGTATCGGCTCCCGCGACCAGACCTGCGGCAACAATTACTGCTCGTCGGTGTGCTGCATGTACGCCATCAAGCAGGCGACGCTGGCCCGCGAGCACGACCCGGAGGCCGAGATCACCCTGTTTTTCATGGATATCCGCACCCACGGCAAGGGCTTCGACGCCGCCCGTGAGCGGGCCATCCGCGAGAACAACTTCCGGGTGATCTACGCCCGGCCGCCCAAGGTGGAGGATGTCTTTGACGGCCGGATGCTCCTCACCTGGTCCACCGAGGACGGCAAGCACCACTACGAACGATTCGATCTGGTGGTGCTTTCGCAAGGGCTTGAGGCCCCGGACGGGGCGGACCAGCTCGCCGCTGCCTGTGGCATATCTTTAAACAAGTACCAGTTTGCCGCCAGCGGCGGCCCCTATGCACCTTTGGCCACCGGTCGTCCCGGCGTGTTCACCATCGGCGCCTTCCAAGGCCCCAAGGACATCCCGGACTCGGTGGTGCAGGCAAGCAGCGCCGCCGGGCTCTGTTCGGCGCTGCTTGCCGAGGCCAGGGGCCAGGCCACGGTGCAGGTGGAGTTCCCGCCCGAACGGGACATCACCCTTGATCCGCCGCGCATCGGCGTCTTCGTTTGCCACTGCGGGACCAATATCGGCGGCGTGGTCAGCGTGCCGGAGGTGGCGGCCTACGCCCGCACCCTGCCGCATGTAGTCTATGCCGTGAACAACCTCTACGCCTGCTCCCAGGACACGCAGTCGCAACTGGCCGCGACCATCCGCGAGCAGCGCTTGAACCGGATTGTGGTGGCGGCCTGCACCCCCCGCACCCACGAGCCCTTGTTCCAGGCCACCATGCGCGAGGCGGGCCTGAACCGGGCGCTCTTCGAGATGGCCAATATCCGCGACCAATGTTCCTGGGTGCACATGCAGGAGCCGCATCAGGCCACCGAAAAAGCCCGCGACTTGGTGCGGATGGCGGTGGCCAAGGCCGCCCTGTTGCAGCCGCTGGAAGAACACAAGCTGCCGGTAACGCCAAGCGCCTTGGTGGTGGGCGGGGGCCTGGCCGGGATGACGGCGGCGCTCACCATCGCCGGACAAGGGTACGAGACCACCCTTATCGAGCGAAACGACCACCTGGGCGGCCAAACCTTGAAGCTCGACCATGACCGTTTCGGCGGCTCTCCGCCTCAAGAGATCAAGGCCCTGATCGGCCAGGTGGAAAGCCATCCCCAGATCACCGTCCTGAAGCAGGCGACCGTGGCCTCGGTCTCGGGCTATGTCGGCAACTTCACCACCACGGTGAACGTTGGCGAGAGCACCCAGGTCATCAACCACGGGGTGGCGGTGCTGGCCACCGGCGGCAGGCCCTATCAACCCAGCCAATACCTGTATGGTCAATCGGACCGGGTGCTCACCCAGCTAGAGCTTGAGGCGCGACTGGCGACCAAACGCCCCCTGCCTGCCAAGAGCCAGCAGGTGGTGATGATCCAATGCGTCGGCTCGCGCGGCGATGACCTCAGCTACTGTAGCCGGGTCTGCTGCGGTCAGGCCTTGAAGAACGCCCTGCGGCTGAAACGGTTGCAGCCGGAGCTTGGCGTCACCGTCTTCTACCGCGACCTGCGGGCGCACGGGTTTCTGGAGGACGACTACCTGGCCGCCCGCGAGCTTGGGGTGCTCTTTATCCGCTATTCGCCTGCGCGGCCGCCCCAGGTCGCCGCAGGACGGGGCCAGACGAGCCCGCTTCTGGTCACCGGCTTTGATCCGCTGTTAAACGAGGAGATTACCATCAATGCCGATCTGGTCGTCCTGTCGGTGGGCATTGTGCCGGAGAACACCAGGGGCCTGGCCCTGATGCTCAAGGTGCCGGTGACGGCGGACAATTTTTTCCTTGAGGCCCACGTCAAGCTGCGTCCGGTGGATCTGCCGGTGGACGGCGTCTTTATCTGTGGGCTGGCCCACTCGCCGCAAGACATGGCCGAGAGTATCGCTCAGGCCCAGGCCGCCGCTGGCCGTGCCTGTCAACCCCTGGCCAAGGGGTTCATCGCCCCGGAGCCTATCGTGAGCATAGTGGATGAGGAGAAGTGCATCGGCTGCGGCGCCTGCCAGGCCTTCTGTCCCTACAAGGCCATCAAGCTCTACCAGGTCGATAACCGAAAAAAGGCCCGCACCATCACCGCCTCCTGCAAGGGCTGCGGGGTATGCTCGGCCCGTTGCCCGACCATGGCCATCGACATGGGCCGCTTTACTTGTGCCAGTATCATGGCCCAGATTGGGGCCTTTGCCGGAGAGTAGCCCGGTGTCGGATCACGATTCCCCGACCCGACAACGAATTTCGCGAAAAATTATCCTATAAGGACTTGCCCCATGAATGAACCATACTCCCCTAAAATTCTTGGCTTTCTCTGCAACTGGTGCTGTTACACCGCCGCCGATTCGGCAGGCGTCGGCCGCTACCAGTACCCGCCCAACCTGCGGGTCATCCGCATCATGTGCACCGGCCGGCTCGACCCCTCATTCCCGCTGGAGGGCCTGGCGCAAGGCGCGGACGGCGTCTTTGTCGGCGGCTGTCACCCCGGCGAGTGCCATTACCAGGACGGCAACTACCACGCCCTGGTGTCGGCGGCCCTGGTGCACGAGGTGTTGGCCCGCTTCGGGGTCAGCAATCAGCGTTTCCTGATCGATTGGGCCTCGGCCGCCGAAGGGCCGAACTTCGTCAAGATCATCACCGCCTTCACCAGGCAGGTAGCGGAACTTGGCCCCCTGGGGGCAACGGAGGGGCTGGCGGCGGACGATCTGCGCCGCAGGCTCGCTTTAGCCGCTGCCGAGGCGCGGGGCCGCAAGCTACGGACCGGCCTCATCAACGCCTCTCGCGAGATGATGAAGAGCCGCGACTTTTCACGCGACTCCATCGCCACCTTGGTGCGGGAGAAATGCGGCAAGGCCCTGGACGCCTGGGCCGGAGGAGCGGCGGAGGCGGCGCCATGAGCGAATCGACTCCCAAGGTCACTCTCACCATCGATGGCCGGGAGGTGCTGGCGGCAGTCGCAGCCACCATCAAGGAGGCAGCAGCGGCACAAGGCGTTATCCTCCCTGGGCTTTGTCATCTCCCAGGCCGCCGGGAGGCCCAAGAGCCTTGCCGCCTGTGTGCGGTCGAGGCCGATGGGCGAACAGTCCTTGCCTGCCAGACGCCAGTTGCGGCCGGCATGACGGTGGTGACCGCAACCCCGGCCATCGAGGAGGAGCGGCGCCAGCGGCTCGCATACCTGACCTCCTTCCACTACGGCGATTGCAAGGCCCCCTGCAACCTGACCTGTCCGGCCGGGATCAATGTCCAGGGCTATGTCAACTACATCGCCAACAAGGAGTACGGGGCGGCCCTGGCCCTGATCCGGGAACAGAATCCGCTGCCCGGCATCGTCTGCCGGGTCTGCCCGCGTTTTTGCGAAAGCCGCTGCCGCCGGGTGCTGATCGACGAGCCCATAGCCATCAACCACCTCAAGCGCTTCGCCGTCGAGCACGGCCGGGCCAGCGCCGCCCCGGTGCGTCCGGGGGCTGACACCGGCCACAAGGTGGCGGTGGTGGGCGGTGGCCCGGCGGGGCTATCCTGCGCCTGGTATCTCAGGCGCTTCGGCCATGAGGTGACCATTTTCGAGGCCAGGGCGGCCCTGGGGGGCATGGCCCGTTACGGTATCCCCGCCTTCAAGCTCCCCGATGCGGATATTGAGCAGGAGGTGGAGGCAATCCTCGGCCTGGGTATGCATGTGCGGACCGGTAAGCGCTGGGGGAGAGACTTCGATCTGACGGCGCTCAAGGGCCAAGGCTTCGCGGCCATTTTTCTGGCCACCGGCGTCGGCAGGCAAAAGGCATTGGCCCTGCCGGGCGCTGAGTGCAGCACTGACGCCTTAAGCTTTCTGCACGATTTGCGCTCCGGCGGGGCGCCGGGCGTTGGTGAGCGTGCCCTGGTGATCGGCGGCGGCCGGATCGCCGTGGAGGCGGCCCGTTCCGCCTTGCGGAGCGGCGCGGGCGAGGTGACGGTGCTCTATCCCCGTTCCAGGGTGGAGATGAGCGCCCACCAGCGTGACGTCGTCGAGGCGGAGCGCGAGGGGGTGCAGTTTTTTATGATGGCCCAGCCCCTGCGGCTCCTGCAAGAGAACGGCCGGCTGCGGGTCGAGTTGGCCCGGACGGTGCTCTCCGAGCCGGACGCCAAGGGGATACGCCAGCCGGTGATCCTGGAAAACTCGTCGCTCTGGTGGGAGGGGGAGACGGTGCTCGCCGCCCTGGGGCAGGAGAGCGAGGTGGCCTTCACCGGTTATGGCGAGCTGGAGGCAAGGCTAATCCGCAATCCGAACGGCACCATCAAGAGCAATCCCTCCACCATGCGCACCAACCTAGCCGGCGTCTATGCCGGGGGAGACCTCGTGAGCGGCCCCCGGAGCGTCATTCAGGCGGTGGACAGCGGCCGAAGGGCCGCCTGCGCCATCCACGAAGAGCTGACCGGCCAGGCGGTCGCCAAACCGGCCGACGGCCGGATCAACTTCAGTCGGGGACGGAAGTTCGAGGAGGTGGACATGGCGAACTTCGCCGGCCGCGCCATCCGCCTGCGGGAGAGCATCCCGGCCCGACCCCCGGAGCGCCGGGTAAGCGATTTCGGGCAGGTGGAGCTCGGCTACTCCGAGGACATGGCGGTACGCGAGGCCAGTCGCTGCTTGCAGTGCGGCTGCCTGGGGCTTGCCAAGTGCGGCTTGAGGCCGCTGCTCAACGACTATAAGGTGCAGACCAAGAACGCCCTGACCAAGCCGCGGGCGGTGATCGATGCCAGCCACCCGTTCATCGCCATCGATGCCAACTGCTGTATCGGCTGCGGCCGGTGCGAGCGGGTCTGCGAGTTTGACGCCATCACCAGGCGCTGGCGGGAGGGGGAAGGCGGCATGCCGGCGATCACCCTCGCCATCGGCTCGGGCTGCGTTTCCTGCGGGGCCTGCGTCGATGCCTGCCCCACCGGGGCCTTAACCAAGAAACACCTGACCCTGCCGCTCCTGCCCGGCGAGGCGGAACAGACGAAGAGCGTCTGCACTTACTGCGGCACCGGGTGCCACATCGACATCCATACCAAAAACAATGTCCTGCTCGAAATCAAGGCCGACATCACTCAACCGCCCAACCACGGCGATCTCTGCGTCAAGGGCCGCTTCGGGTTCGACTTCTACCGTCACCCCGAGCGTCTGACTCAACCCTTGGTGCGTGACAGTCTTGAGGAGCCCTTCCGCAAGGCGAGCTGGGAGGAGGCCTTAAAGATAGCCGCCGCTGGCCTGAAAAAGGCCCTTGACCAGTGCGGGCCGGAAGGGGTGGGGGTGCTCTCCTCGTCGCGGTGCGAGAACGAGGTCAATTTCGTGGCCCAGAAGTTCGCCCGGGTGGTGCTCAAGACCAACAACGTCGATAACTGCGCCCGGGTCTGTCATGCGCCGTCGGTGAGCGGCCTGCGCATCGCCTTGGGTTCGGGCGCCGCCACCAACTCTCTCGACAATATCGGCCTGGCCGAGGTGTTCTTGATCAGCGGTTCCAACACCAGCGAGGGCCACCCGGTGGTGGGCATGAAGGTGAAACGGGCGGTCAGAAAGGGGGCCAAGCTCATCGTCATCGATCCCCGCCGCACCGAGATGGCGGCCATGGCCGATATCTGGCTCCAACTTATCCCCGGCACCAATGTCCTGCTCTTAAACTCGCTACTCCACGCCATTCTGGACGAGGGCCTCGAAGATAGGGCGTTTATCGAGAGCCGCACCGAAAACCTGGACGCCGTGCGCCAGCATGTCTTAGCCTACTCGCCCGAGGCGATGGCGAGCCGTACCGGAGTCGACCCAGCCTTGGTGCGTCAGGCGGCCCGGCTCTATTGCTCGACCAAGCTCGGCATGATCCTCTATGGACTGGGCATGACCGAGCACCAGAACGGGACGCAGGGGGTCATGGGACTAGCCAACATCGCGCTGGCCAGCGGCAACGTCGGCCGTCCGGGGGCGGGCATCTGCCCCCTGCGCGGCCAGAACAATGTCCAAGGCTCCTGCGACATGGGGGCGTTGCCCTATGTCTACTCCGGCTACCAGGACGTGGCCGACGATCAGGCCCGCGAACGGATGAGCCAGGCCTGGGGGGCCGAACTTCCGGCCACCGCCGGCATGATTGAGCCGGAGATGTACGAGGCCGCGCTACGGGGCCGCTTCAAGGGGCTTTACTGTATCGGCTACGATCCGGTTCATACCCAGGCCAATATCAACCAGGTGAAGCAGGCCTTCGCCAAGATGGAGATGGTGGTGGTGCAGGACATCTTCCTCTCGGAGACCGCCAAGATGGCGCAGGTGGTGCTGCCTGCCGCCTGCTTTTACGAGAAGGACGGCACCTTCACCAACGCCGAGCGCCGGGTGCGCCGGATCAGGAAGGCGGTGGAGCCGCCGGGCCAGGCCTTGCCTGACTGGCACATCACCTGCCGTTTGGCCCAGACCATGGGCTACCCCATGCACTACCCCGGAGCGGAGCAGGTGATGGAGGAGATCGCCCGCATCACGCCGATCATGGGCGGCATCCACTACCAGCGCTTGGAAGGCGAAGGGCTGGTCTGGCCTTGCCCCCATAAAGACCACCCCGGCACCCCGATCCTGCACCAGGAGAGTTTCACCCGTGGCAAAGGGCGTTTTTCCGTGCTGGCCAACGTCGAGACCCTGGAGAGGCCGGATGCCGAGTACCCTTTGACGCTGATCACCGGCCGCCGTCTGGCCCACTACAACAACGGCACCATGACCAGGCGCTGCCAAGGGCTTCTCCAGTTGCTGCCGGAGGAGACCCTGGAGATCCACCCCGATGACGCGAGCCGCCTGGGAATTACCCCCGGCATGCTGGTGGAGGTGCGGTCGCGGCGGGACGCCATCCGCCTGCCAGCGGTGGTGACGGAACGAAGCCGGCCGGGGACGGTTTTCTCCGCCTTTCACTTCGCCGAGCCGCTGGTCAACGCCATCACCAGCCCCGGCAAGGATGAGATCGCGGGGACTCCCGAGTACAAGGCCTGCGCGGTAAGGTTGACGGCCCTTGAGGAACGCCAAGGGGGCTCTCCCGTTAAGTGAGCAGGAGACATTGCCTTGGATATGGATAGCGACACCCGAGAGGGGGAGGCCCCTCTCATTTTCATTCATGAACATCATAGATCGGA
>JAJYJA010000094.1 GCA_021789795.1 Deltaproteobacteria bacterium
TTACTTTTGCAAACAAGGCGGTCAACCCGTTGTTTCATCATCAGGAGGAGGAGGGAGCATGTCAATCAACAATGCCATCACCAAGACACTCGACAGCCGGATGTTCGGCGGCATCGTCGAGACCGGGCGCTTGGCCCTGGATGTCAGCATGGAGCGCCAGGGGCTGATTCAGTCGAACATCGCCAACATCGAGACCCCCGGCTATCTGGGGCAGGATTTTTCCTTTGCGGCGGTGATGAAGAACGCCCTGCGGCAGCGGGGCGAGCTGTCCCGCACCGATGCCCAGCATATCGGGCTCGATCCGGTGAGCGTCAGCGAGAACCTGGAGTTTAACCGGGAGCGGCGGCCGGTGGATTTGGACGAGGAGATGCAGAAGCTGTCGGAGAACCAGTTGCTGTTCCAGACGGTGAGCAAGATCATCGGCAACCGCTTCGACGCCTTGAAACTGGCCATTGACGAAGGAGGCAAATAGCCATGGACTTTATGACCGCCATGCGGATCAGCGGCTCGGCCCTGAAGGCGGAACGCACCCGCATCAACATCGCCTCCATGAACCTGGCCAACGCCAATACCACCCGCACCATCGAGGGCGGCCCCTACCGGGCCAAGTCGGTGGTCTTCGGCGCCGCGCCCCTGGCCAGTGGTTTTCAGGAGACCTACGACTCGGTGAGCGACCGGCTGCGCCAGGTGGAGGTGGTCAAGGTGGTGGACGACCCCACCCCCTTCAAGGAGGTTTACGACCCCTCGCATCCGGACGCCGACGCCAACGGCATGGTCAAGATGCCCAACGTCAACACCGCCGAGCAGATGGTGGATCTGATGAGCGCCCGCCGCGACTTCGATGCCAACGTGGCGGCCATGGACTCCATCAAGGCCATGGCCCTGCGTTCCCTGGACATCAGCCGCTAGGCGAACGGAGCATAAGGAGGAGCGATGAACATCACCGGCATTGATCTCACCCCGGCGGGCCTGGCCCCGCTGACCCCCAAGGCGCCGGCAACGCAAGGCTCGGGCTTCGGCGATCTCTTGACCAAGGCGGTGGAGGCGGTCAACCGGAAGGGCCAGGAGTCGGAGGCCCTGAGCACGGGCCTGGTCACCGGCCAACAGTCCAACATCCACGAGACCATGATCGCCATGGAGGAGAGCGGCATCGCCTTTAGGATGCTGGCCAAGGTGGAAAGCAAGGTAATCGATGCCTACAAGGAGGTCATGCGGCTGCAACTGTGATTTTTAATCATTACTTTGACCTGATTAAATAACCAGATAGGAGTGTAGATGGCCAGTCCCAAGGAGATGCTCGCCCAGGTGGTCGCGGTTGCCAAGGAGTTCAGCCCGCTGCAGAAGATCATGGCCGTGGGCCTGATCGTGGTGGTCGTGGGCGGCTTGTTCGCCATGATCCTGCGGGGCGGCAAGGCCGCCAATTACCAGGTGCTTTATTCCTCCCTGAGCCAGGAGGACGCGGCGGAGGTGGTGGCCAAGCTCAAGGATCAGCACATCCCCTACGAGCTGGCCATGAACGGCAGCGTGATCAAGGTGCCGGAGGACAAGGTGCTGGACACCCGGCTCACCCTGGCCGGGGACGGTCTGCCCCGGGGGGGCGGGGTAGGCTTTGAGATCTTCGACAAGAACGCCTTCGGCACCACCGATTTCGTGCAGAAGATGAACTACCAGCGGGCCTTGCAGGGCGAGCTGGCCCGGACGATCCGCCAATTTCAGCAGGTGCAGGACGCCCGGGTGCACATCGCCACCCCGCCGGACTCGGTGTTCATCGACGACCAGAAGCCGCCCACCGCCTCGGTCAGCCTGAAGCTGCGGGGCGCGGCCCGGCTGGAGCCCAAGCAGGTGCAGGCGATTGTTAATCTGGTGGCCTGCGCGGTGCCGGGGCTGACCGCCGACAACATCACCGTGGTGGACACCGCCGGCCATCTCCTGTTCCGCAAGCACAACGGCGAGACGGGGGCCTTGTCCGACAGCCAGTTCGAGTACCAGCAGGGGCTGGAGAAGTCCATGCGCGACAAGCTGGAGAGCATGTTCGGCGAGGTGATCGGGCAGGGTAAGGTCATCGCCCGGGTGTCGGTGGATCTGGACTTCAACCAGGTGGACACCACCGAGGAGGTGTTCGACCCGGACGGCCAGGTGGTGCGCAGCGAGCAGACCTCAAACGAGGACAACTCCCAAGGCGGCTCGCCCCAGGGGATTCCGGGGGTCAAGGGCAATCTGGCCACCTTCAACGAGACCCCGGCGGGCGGTTCCTCGGCCCAGGGCAGCACCGCCAAGCGCAACAACGTCATCCGCAACTACGAGATCAGCAAGACCGTCAAGCGCACCAAGGACGCCTTGGGCACCGTCAAGCGGCTGTCGGTGGCGTTGATGGTGGACGGCACCTACCAGAAGTCGGTGGGCAAGGACGGCAAGACGGAGATGAAGTACGTGCCCAGGAGCCCGGAGGAGCTGCAGCTCTACGAGAAGATGGCCAAGGACGCGGTGGGCTTCAACCCCGATCGGGGCGATCAGCTAGAGGTGGTGAGCGCCAGCTTCGCCTCCTCGACCGAGCCGGAGTTCAAGCCCGACAACCTGGCGCGCTGGCAGCAGCTGGTGGAGGCCATGGCCCAACCCTTGATCTACCTCTTGGTGGCGGTCTGCTTCGTGTTCTTCGTGATCCGGCCCTTCTTCCGCATCCTCTCCGGCCGTCAGCTTGACGAGCAACGGCGGGCGCTGGCCGTCAGCCGGCCGGGGGGGGCGGTGGCCGAGGAGGCCGTCCCGGAGGAAGACCTGTCGCTCAAGCCCATCGGCATGACCGACAAGGAGAAGATCTACAAGCTGGCCCAGAGCGACCCCGACCGGGCGGCGGATCTGGTGCGGCGTTGGCTGCGGCAAGAGGCGTAAGGGATGGCGAAAAAAGAGCAGCAGGGTGAAGACGCGCTCTCCGGGCCGGAGAAGGCGGCGATCTTCCTCCTGACCCTGGGCGAGGAGTTCGCGGCCAAGGTCTTTCAGCGTCTGGACGTGGAGGAGATCAAGATCGTGGGCCGGCAGATGGCCAAGATCGACCACGTCGAGAAGGACGACATCGCCAACCTGCTCAGGGAGTTCCGCTCCGACGAGGGCGGCGAGGGGCTGTTCCTCTCCGGCGACGACCTCCTGGAATCGGCCCTGAAGAAGGCCCTGGAGTCGGACAAGGCCAACGCCATCCTGGAGGACATCCGCTCCGACTGGCGGCTGACCCTGTTCCAGAAGGCCAGGAAACTCGACCCCCGCATCCTGGTGAACTTCCTGCGCAACGAGCATCCCCAGACCATCGCCCTGGTGATGGCGGTGCTGGAGCAGTCCCAGGCGGCGGTGATCCTGGGCGAGCTGAAGGAGGAGCAGCGGGTGGAGGTCATCATCCGCATGAGCGAGCTGGACAAGGTCAGCCCCGAGATTTTAGTCGAGATCGACCGGGTGTTGCAGGAGGAATTGCTCTCGGTGGAGGGGGTCGAGGGCCAGCGTCTGGGCGGGGTGGAGGCAGTGGCCGAGATCTTGAACAACGCCGACCGGGCGTTGGAGGCCTCGATCCTGGAGGCGGTGGAGGAGCAGCGCGAGGAGCTGGCCGACGAGATCCGGCGCCTGATGTTCGTCTTCGACGACCTGATCGGGGTGGATGATCGCGGCATCATGGCCATCTTGAAGGAGGTCAGCTCCGACGACCTGAAGCTGGCCCTAAAGACCGCGGCCCCCGATCTCCAGGCCAAGATCTTCAAGAACATGTCCCAGCGAGCGGTGGAGATGCTGAAGGAAGATATGGAGATGATGGGCCCCACCCGCCTGAAGGACGTGGAGGCGGCCCAGCAGTCGATCTTAAAGATCGCCAAGCGCCTGGAGCAGGAGGGCAAGGTACAGCTCTCCGCCGGCGGGGGTGAGGATGAGTTCGTCTAGGGTCATCAAGTCGGCGCGGCAGGGCGGCGGCCATAATATCCTGGTCAGCCGTCCGGCGGGCGAGCGTCCGGCCACGGGCGATTTCCACGCCCTGGAATCCCTGTGGCAGTCGGACGACCGGGAGCTGGCCGCGGCCTTAGGCGAACTGGAGACGGCCCACGAGCGGTTACGCCAGGAACGGGAGCGAACCAAGGCGGAGTGCGAGGCCCTGGTGGCCGCGGCCCAGGCCCGGACGGGAGAGATCGAAAAGTCGGCCTTTGAGGCAGGTTTTTCAGCAGGAAAAGCCGAGGCCGAGACGGAGGGGCGGCGGCGGCTCGCCGAGTTCGCGGCCCTGCTCGACACCCTGCTGGCCGGCATCGAGCAGGATCGTCAGCGGCTCCACGACCGTTACGAGGCCGACATCCTGACCCTGGTCAAGGCCATGGTTGATCGGGCGCTGTTCCACGAGTCGCGGGTCAACCCCCAGGCCATCGAGGTCTGCCTCAAGACCGCCCTGGCCTATGTGGTGGAGAATTCCAGCGTCACCGCCCGGCTGCACGGCGAAGACCTGGCGCGGCTCAAGCAGGTGGCGATGGAGCGGCCCGGGCTTTTGTCCGGCCACCGGAGGATCGAGCTGATCGAAGACCCGATGATCTCGCCTGGCGGCTGCCTGCTGGAGACCGCCTTCGGCGAGATCGACGCCACCCTGGAGTCCCGGCGCGACAAGGTCTTCGCCGCCATCGACGCGGTGCTGCGGCAGGCGGCGCAACTTTCGCCATGAACTTCGACCATTGCCTGCAAGCGGTGCGCGACGCCGAGATGATCGCGGTACGGGGCCGGGTCAGCCAGGTGATCGGCATGGTGGTGGAGAGTCAGGGGCCGGGCATCCCGGTGGGCAGCATGTGCGAAATCAGCACCTTCCGGGGCCAGGGCCGGGTGCCGGCGGAGGTGGTCGGTTTCCGGGAGGGCCGGGCCCTGCTCATGCCCCTGGGCGAGATGCGGGGGGTGGAGCCGGGCAGCGTCATCCAGCAGGTGGGCGGCCAGGCGGCGGCCCCGGTGTCCGAGTCCATGCTGGGCCGGGTGATCGACGGCCTGGGCCACCCGGTGGACGGCAAGGGGCCGCTGATGACCAAGACCAGCTACCCACTCTATGCCGAGCCCTTAAACCCCATGGAACGCGAGCGGATCACCGAGCCCATCGACGTCGGGGTGCGGGCCATCAACGGGCTCCTCACCCTGGGCAAGGGCCAGCGGATCGGTATCCTGGCCGGTTCCGGGGTGGGCAAGAGCACCCTGCTCGGCATGATTGCCCGCCACACCGCCGCCGATGTCAGCGTCATCGCCCTGGTGGGCGAGCGGGGCCGGGAGCTGAAGGACTTCATCGAGCGCGACCTGGGGCCGGAGGGCCTGGCCCGTTCGGTGGTGGTGGTGGCCACCTCGGATCAGCCGCCCCTGGTGCGGATGCGGGGGGCGTATCTGGCCACCGCCATTGCCGAGTATTTCCGCGACCTGGGCCGGGACGTGATCATGATGATGGACTCGGTGACCCGGTTTGCCATGTCCAGCCGGGAGGTGGGCCTGGCGATCGGCGAACCGCCCACCTCCCGGGGCTACACCCCCTCGGTGTTCTCCCAGTTGCCCAAACTCCTGGAACGGGCCGGCACCTGCCGGGGCCGAGGCAGCATCACCGGCATCTACACGGTGCTGGTGGAGGGCGACGACATGAACGAGCCCATCGGCGACGCGGTGCGCTCCATCGTGGACGGCCATATCGCCCTCTCCCGCGACCTGGCCAGCCAGGGCCATTACCCGGCCATCGAGATCCTGGGCAGCATCAGCCGCTGCATGAGCGACGTGATGCCCAGGGAACATATGGGCCGGGCGCATCGTTTCCTGGAGACCCTGGCCACCTACCGCAAGTCGGAGGATCTGATCAACATCGGCGCCTACGCCAAGGGCAGCAACCCCAGGATCGACAAGGCGATCACCATGATCGACGGCCTAAACGCCTTCCTCCGGCAGGAGGTGGACGAACGGGTGTCGCTGGCCGAGAGCGAAGACGCCCTGGCGGCGCTGGTGTGAGGTGGGGCGCCGGGAACTTCCGCCAGCTGTGACCACTCATGGCCTACCACTATAAACTAGAGACCCTGCTGGCCGTGCGCCGCAACTTCGAGGAGCAGGCCAAGCAGCGGCTGGCCCGCGAGTTGTTCGTGCTGGAGAACCACCAGCGCCACCTGCGGGAGTTGGTGGAGCGGCGGCTGACGCTTTGCGCGGCCTTCGAGGAGCGCCAGCAACAGACGATCTCCGCCGCCCTCTTTGGTTTCTACGTCGAGGCCATCCACCTGAAGAACCGGGAGATTGCCTTCCAAAACCAGGCCGTCCTGGCCCAACAGGGGATCATCGAGGGGGCGCGGGCCGAACTGCTGGCCAAGGTCAGGGCCCGCCAGGTGGTGGAGCGGCTCAAGGAGAAGGATTTTTTCCGCTGGCGGCAAGAGGTGGCCAGGAAGGAACAGGCCGAGGGCGACGAGCAGGCAATGATGCGGTTCGGCAGGGAGGAGAGGCGATGATCAAGAAGACCCTGGTACTGGCGGCGGTGACCTTGGGGTTGATGGCGGGCGGCGGGGCGGCGCTCCACGCCCTGGATCGGCAGCCGGTCAAGGCGGTGACCCCCGACGATGTCGCCAAGGCCCTGGAGATCAAGGCCCGGGAGGCGACGGTGGCCAAGAAGGAGGCGGAACTGGCCAAACAGGAGGCGGGCCAGGCCCAGTTGCAGAAGGACCTGGACGACAAACTCGCCCGCCTCGCCGCCATGCAGGCCGAGCTGAAGAACCAGTTGGCCGCCCTGAAGGGCGCCCAGCGCCAGGAGTTCGTCAATCTGGTCAAGATCTACAGCGCCATGAGCCCCACCAAGGTGGCGCCCCTGCTCGACGGCATGGATGACGGCCAGGTAGTCAAGATCCTGCGGGCCATGAAGCCCGCCCAGGTGGCCAAGATCATGCCCAAGCTCAAGCAGGAGAAGGCGGTATCGGTCAGCCAGGAGATGGGGCTCTTGAAGCAGCCGTGAGGGCGGAAGACGGTTCTTGGCCGTCTTTGGCCGCCGCTCCCTCCCTCCCTCCTTCCTTCGTTCTGCTTGCCTGGCACCTCGTTCGATTTTCTCGCCAACTAGCCCGCTTAACTACCTATTGCCAGTTGCCCTAATTTTACTCCCAAACTGGTGGCCATGATTTTCAGTCGTTCTCGCCCTCGTTTTACCTAAGTTTCCCCTCCAATTTTTATTATCAATCCCGGCTAATAATCATAATTTATTCTGCTATTACAGTAGGTTAAGATTTGCCTCCAACCTAGGCGATAAAGCATATCATTATCTTTTTCAGCTGCCTCAAGCTGAAAAAAAACTCCAAAATTATTTGACACGCCGTTACCTCTCTGCCAGACTGGCCTAAGTAGGAATACTTGGATCAAATCCCAGTTGCTTTCGTCTCCCCCCGCCAGGTTGGTAGCCATGACCGAAGACGCCGTCCCCGCCAGTCCCGTTACGCTCGCCGAGCGGCTGGAGCTGTTTATGGAAGGCCCGCGCACCCTGGGGCCGCGCACCGAGCCTGACTTCATGGCCGTGGGCCAGGCCCTGCGGGAGGTGTACGACCAGGCCGGGGCCTTGAGCTGCGGGATGCGGGAGACGGTTGAGCTGCTGGGCGACCCGGAAAGTGGCGTCCTGAGCGTCCTGGGGCGGCTGGCCAAGGACAGCCTTGCCGAGCTGAAGGGCCGAGAACAGGCGATCGGCGCCAACTTCGAGGCGGTCAAGGAGGTCTTTCTCCAGGTGGCCAACCTCAACTACCAGGCCGACTCCCTGGGGCAGATCGGCCTGTTTTTGCGGGTCATCGGGCTTAACTTCAACATCGAGTGCGCCCATGCCCACGAGTCCGGGGGCGAGTTCGCGATGGTGGCCCAGGAGCTGTTGCAGCTCGCGGGCCGGATCGCCCAGGTGGCGGCGGAGATCGCCGAGGATTGCCTGCTGATGAGCGCCGACCAGGGCCAGACCAGGGGCGGCATCGTCCGGGAGCTGCGGGCCTTGACCGTCCTGGCCCGGGAGACCGAGGGCACGGTGATCGCGGCGGTCAACAAGACCCAGGGGGTCATGGAGCGGGCCCTGGCCGCCCTTTCCGAGGCCGAGGCCCACTCGCGGGCCATCGCCGGGCAGGTGGGCGAGGTCGTGGTCCGCATCCAGCTCCACGACAGCATGAGTCAAAGACTGGCCCACCTGGCGCAGGCCATGAGCACGGTGATCGCCACCCTGCGCCAGACCGGCCAGGGGCCGGCGGAGGGGGAGCAGGTCAAGGCCCTGGCCGGGGCCTGGCGGATCGTGGTACTGCAAGGCGGCCAGCTCGACCGGATCATCGAGGAGATCGAGGAGGCCGGCGGCCAGAGCATCGCCTCCTTTCAGGTGATCGACCAAGAAATTGCCGCCCTTAACGAGGGGTTCGCCGCCCTGGGGGGCGAGGAGCAGGAAGAGTCCCTGTCCTTCCTGCACCAGTCGCTGGCCGGGCTTGGCGACACCATGGGCCAGGCGGCGGCCATCATCGCCACCCTGAAGGCCAGCACCGGCCAGGTGGGCGGCATGGTGGGCCGCCTTGACCGGCACATGCGGCAGATCGAGGATGTCGGCTTTGAGATTCATCTCAAGGCCTTAAACGCCATCATCAAGGCGGCGGGGCTGTTTGGCGACTGCAGCCGCATCCTGGATGTGCTGGCCCTGGAGACCAAGGAGCTGGCCGACCGGGCCGGGGCCTTCGTGGCCAGGGCCAGCCAGATCCATCAGGCGATGGGAGGGGCGATGGGCCGCCTGCGGGATGATGACGACGGCGACTTAGCCCTTAAGGCCCAGCAGGGGCGGCTGACGGCGGCGGTTGACGAGATCGCCGGGGGCTTGGCTGATTTCCGCCGGGATACCGCCCGCTGCGCCAGCGATTCCCAGGCCCTGCGGCAGACGATCGGCCAGGTCAGCGACCGCCTGCGCCGGTTTCTGCCGGGGCTGGTCGAGGAGTTGTCCGACCAGCGGCGGCAGTTGGAGGCGTTTGCCGAGGAGATGGCGGTCTGGGGCCGGCAGTTGAGCGAGGTGGAGCTAAACGAGGTGGCCATCGGCCTGATGCAGCTCTACACCACCGACCAGGAGCGGGAGCTGCACGCCGCCTTCCTGGGGATAAGCGAGGCCAAGTCCGCGGAAGACGGGAAGTCCGAGGCGGACGAGGCGCTGTTCTTCGACCCCCCGGCGGCAGAGGGGCGGCAGGAGGAGCTGGGCGACAACGTCGAGTTGTTCTAATTCTGATGGCGTCGCAAAAAGACCGATCTACTGCGGCGCGTGGCGGTTTGGCTCGTTCGGCATACCATATGTACGCCGAGGAGCAGCGGAGCGCAGCCGACAAAGGTATCGTTTTGAATGCGAACTGGATGAGGCGGACTTTTTGAGGCGGGCCCTCTGCCCCTTTGGGAGGCGAGAGGCCCGCGCTCTCGGACATT
>JAJYJA010000095.1 GCA_021789795.1 Deltaproteobacteria bacterium
GGTGGTCTCGTGGAGCAGGCCGTTACGTCGTACCAGGGGCTTGGTCAGGCGGTCACGGTGCTGGATGAAGTTGAAGCCGAAGCGGCCCTTGACGCACAGGGCCCCGAAGTTGGGGGCCTGCTCCGGGTCGGCGGTGACCTCCATGATGGTGTTGTTCTTGACCCGCAGGATCATCTGGCAGCCGGCCCCGCAGTAAGGACAGGTGGTGCGCACCTCGCGGATTGGTTCGCCGGTCACCGGCACGATGGCCTCCTTCTTGGCCAGGGCGCCGGTGGTGCAGAACTCCGCGCAGCGGCCGCAGGCCACGCAACGCTGGTTGAAGTTGAGGCGGATGCCCTGGGCCCGGCCCTGGTCGTCGAAGCCCTCGCAGGAAAGTTCCAGGGCCTGGTATTCGCAGCTGTTGGCGCAGCGCTGGCAGTAGATGCACTTGTTAAGATCGACGGTCAGGGTGGGGTGGCCGGTGTAGCGGCCGTAGGTGGGGACGGTGCCCATGCCGGTCTTGTTGGGATCGACCTTGTGCTCGATGGCCAGCCGCTTGAGATCGCAGCGCTCGAAGGCCGAGCAGCCGCAGGCCAGGCAGCGGTTGGCCTCCTTGATGGCCATCTCCTCTGAAAAACCTAGTTTTATCTCATTGAAATCCTGCACCGCGGTGGCCGGAGGCCGGGTGGGCATCTTTTCCCTGAGCTTGACCTTGATCCCCTCGAAGTTGCGCAGATCGACGTCGTCGAACGACCGGCCCCGGTGGAAGTTGAAACGCTCCTCCCGCTCGACCTGGTCGTTGCCCACGAGGTAGGCGTGCATGTTTTCGGCGGCCCGGCGGGCGGCCACCACCGTCTGGATAACGGTGCGGGTGCCGGAGACCGCGTCACCAGCGGCGAACACCCCCTCTCGGTTGGTCAGCGCGGTGCGGACGTTGGCGTTGATGCAGTTGGCGTCCGACAGATTCAAGTAGCTTCCCAGCTTGCCCGCCGCCAACTGCTGGTCGGAAAAGGCCATCTGCCCCAGGGAGTAGAGCACCGTGTCCACCTGGATGAGGTTGGAGGAGCCGGGGATGGGCTCGGGGTGGCGGAGGCCGCGTTTGTCGGGCTCGGTGAGCCGCATGCGGATCAGCTCCACGTCCAGGCCGCCGGCCACCTGCTCGATCTTCACCGGCGAGGCGACCATCAGGAACTGCACCCCCTCCTGCTCCGCCTCGTGAATCACCCGCTGGTTGGCACTCATCCCGGTGCGGGACTTGGAGAAGATGACCGTCACCTCGTCCACCCCCAGGCGCAGCAGGGAACGGGCCGCCTCCAGGGCGATGTTGTTGCCGCCGATCACCGCCGCCCGCCGGCCAACCTGCTCCACCTTCTTCTGGGCCACCAGGCGCAGGAAGTCGGTGGCGCTCATCACCCCCGGCAGGGTGGCGCCGGGGATCTCAAGCGGCTGGGCCGCCCAGGCCCCGACCCCGATAAAGGTGGCGTCAAAGCCCTGGGCCTGCAAGTCGTCCAGGTTGAAGGTCTCGCCGAAACGCTGGTTGAACTTGACCGAGATGCCCATGGCCAGGATGGTGTTGGTCTCGTAGTCCAGCACCTTGCGGGGAATCTTGTAGGCCGGCAGGCCGTAGCGCAACATGCCCCCCAGCTTGGGCATGGCCTCGAAGATGGTGACGTCGTGGCCCTTGCGGGACAGGTAGAAGGCGGCGGTCAGTCCCGCGGGCCCCCCGCCGATCACCGCCACCCGTTTGCCGGTGCGGGGCTCGCAGGAGAGCTTCAAGTCGATGTTGTTGGTCAGGCACCAGTCGGCGACAAAGCGCTTCAGGTGGTTGATGGACACCGGCTCGTCCACCAGGATGCGCCGGCATCTGGTCTCGCAGAAACGGGGACAGACCCGGCCCACCGAGAAGGGGAACGGGTTTTTGTCCATGATCAGGCGCACCGCCTCCTCGTACTCGCCCTTGGCCACGTGGGCGATATAGCCCTGGACGTTGATCTGGCCGGGGCAGGTCAGGTTGCAGGGGGCCTTGCAGTCGCCGAAATGGGTGGCGGCCAGGATGGCCAGCCGCTGCTGGCGGTGCTTACCCAAGGCCGGGGTGACGGTGGCGATCCGCATCCCCTCCGCAATCTCGGTCTGACAGGCGCGCCTGGGGGCGTCTTCGCCCTCCACCTCGACTAGACACAGCTCGCAGGCCCGTTCCGGGAACTTGCCCTTGACGTGACAGAGGGTGGGGATGGAGATCTCCGCCCGCCTGGCCGCCTCCAGGATGGTGATCCCCTCCTGGGCCATGATTTCCTTACCGTCGATTACGAGATTTACTGACATTGCGTGGGTGGCATTTGTTAAGTTTGATGATCTCGCAAAAAGGTAACCGATGGCTAAGCAAAAGGGCCAGATACCAGGCGCTCGGACTTTTGCAACGCCATCACTTCTTGGCCGCCGGCTTCCACTCCTTGAGGAAGGCCGGGATATGTCCCGCCTCCCGGGGGCCGATGGTGATGGTCCACTGGGGCAGTTCCTCCTCCAGTTCGCCCTTGATGGAGGCGAGATAGCCGGGGATCAACAGCTCGCGGTGGTTGATCTTCTCCTCGATGCCGTTCTTCTTGATGAACTGGGCGATCAGGTCGGCGCCGAACTTGCCCGCCGCCCAGGCGGTGAGCACCGACAGCCCCTCGGTATCCTTGATCAAGAGCCAGGAGGGCACCTTCGAGCCCTCGATCTCGCCGGAGACGATGAAGTAGGTGAGCGAGAAGTTGCAGGTGATGATCACCGGCGAATCCGCGCCCGGGCCGTTTAGCGGGTAGATGTTCTCCTCCACCACCATGGGCCGCTGGGGGTCGGTGAAGATGTTCAACCGCTCAAGCAGCAGGGGGAAGAGCAGGTCGCCCTGCAGGTCGGAGAGGATGATGATCCCGGCGTACTTGGCGATCATGACCGAGGAGATCATCGCCTCCAGCATCGGGTCGTCGCTCATCTCGCAGGGGAAGTTGAGGGTCGGGAAGCCAAGCGGCTTGTACTTCTTGGCGATGGCGCTGCGCCGGGCCACCACGTTGTCCTCAAGGGCGGCGCGCACGGTGCGGGCCCCGGTGTCGATCACCAGGTCCTTCACCCCGGCCTGCAACAGGCCCTCGGCGACGGCGATGGCGTCGTCCAGGTTCTTGCCCCGCACCGCCAGCGGGCAGGCGGTCTCCTGGGCCAGGGCCGCCATCTCCTTGGCGTTGGCGGCGGTTGCCCCGTAGAGCAGGGGCTTCTTGTCCTGGCAGGTCTTGGCGGCGGCGGCCAGGTTGGCTACGCTGTCGCTGATCAGGATCAGGCCGGCCTTGGGTGCCTTATCCAGCACCGTTTTCACCAGGCCGGCAAAGGAGGCGGCGTCGTTTTTGGCGTCCTTCACCGCCACCAGATCGGCCTTCAGGAGCACCCCGACCCGTTCGTACTGGAGTTTATTGAAGTTTTCCAGGCGGCTGTTGACGGCGGCCGCGTCCATGGCGGTGGTGAGCAGCACCCCGATGCCGGTGGGGTTCTCGAAGCGCTTCTCGTGCCGGAAGAGGCAGGTCTCGCCGCCGGAGGTGAAGGTAGAGTCGCCGGCGCCGATCTTGATGGTGCGGATGGGCGGCGCCGAGGCCTCGCCGATGGTCTCCTTGACCGCGTCATCGACGTAGGGGCACTCGCCGATTTCGGCCTGACCCGCAGCCACCTTCATGGCAAAGGCCAAACAGGTTGGAATCTTACACTCCCCGCAGTTTTTCTTGGGCAGCATCTTCAGTATCTGTATACCGGTTAAAGCCATGTGTGGTTCCCTCCCATCATTGGTCGCCCGCCCGGGGACCGTAAACAACGATTATCGGAATATATTTGCAAGGTGACTTTCGTAAGGTTTATCGGGGTAGCTTGCTGGCCGCCCGGCGTGAGCCGCACCCGTTTTTTTTGCTACCGCCTAAGCACCGACCGCCGGTGAACTCATACCGCCGCTTCCATGGCGAGGGCGGGGTGGTTCTTCTCCTTCAAGAACTTCAGGATCTGCTCCTCGGTGTCGCCCTGTTCCTCGGTGGCGATCATGTCGAACAGCTCCGGCATGCCGATGGCCTCGCAGCGCTTGATCAGCTTGTCCTTGATCTCCTCCTTCAGGGCCTTGGGCAGCCATACCAGGCGCTTTAAGCCGCCTTCGGCCAAGAGCAGCTTGGGGCTTGAGATGTAGTGCTTGGACACCCCCATGAAGCCCGGGGTCTGGGCCCCGCCGCCCGCCATGCCGGCCAGGGTGGTGAACTTCATGCCGGAAGGCGTCATGCCCCGAAAGTCGCGATCCACGATCATCACCCCGTTGCACTGGGGCAGCATGGCGGCGATGCACTCGAAGCAGCCGCAGGCGGTCATGGGGTTGTTCATCAGCGAGTAGCAGTCCACCTCCGGCACCGCCCCCCGCGAGGCCTGCTGGACAAAGGCGTTGATCCCGGCGAACGAGCCCTGGGTGGGATTTAAGCACTCGCCCTTCTCCACCGGCTGGTTGGGGCCGGTGGGGTTGATCTGGTAGGAGGCCTTGCCGTCCAGCCAGTTGTAGGCCCCGCACATGCCGATCCGCTCCGGGGTGATGATGCAGACGTGGCTGGGGGCGAAGGACTGGCACAGGGTGCAGGAGTAGAAGATGTCCTCGGTCTCGTCGGTCATGCTGCCCAGGCGCAGGTCGCGCTCGTCATAGACCTTGTGGGCCAGGCGCTGCACCTCCTCCACCTTGTCCTGGACGGTGAAGATCTTGACCTGCACCTTGTCCAGGATGGCCCCGAACTCCTGGTGCAGCTTGCCGTGCAACACCTTGCCGATATGGGCGAAGGAGAAGCCCTTCTCCACCGCCCCCTTGCCGATGCGGATCCACATGATGTTCCGCTGGCCGATGTGCATGATCCCCTGGATGTAGTTGATTAGGTGATGGAACTGGCGCTCCAGGATGGGCTCGAAGTCGGACTGCATCTCGCGGCCCGCCACCTCCACCAGGATGGCGATGGGCAGGTTCTGGCCGGCCTTGATGTCCTTGATGTCCGGGCCCTCCACCACCACCAGGCCGTCCTGCACCTCGTCCATGTGCTTGGAGATCAGCACCTCGACCCCGCTGGTGCGGCCGCCGCCGCACTCCATGAACAGGTCGTCCTTGCGGATGCGCTCGCCCTCGAAGGCCGGGCCGAAGGCCATGGGGATGTCGATCTTGGTGATGCTGACCTTGAGCCCCCGCACCTCGATGGCCTTTTGCACGATCTCCTCGTGCGGCACCCGGCTCACCACGTGCTCGTAGGTGCAGATGCCGGTGGGCAATACCTCGGGGATGTCCCAGTCGGAGATGGTGGGGAAGCCCCAGTTGATGGCCCCGGCGGCGTTGGCGTACCACTCGTCTGTGACCTCGCCCAGGGCCATGACGAAGGCAAAGGTCCGGTCCTTGTTGTAGATCAGGTTCCCCTTGTAGTCACCCGGCTTGACGCCGCCGAAGGCCAAGGCCACCCGGCAGGCGAAGCCGATGGCGAACACCGCCGAGGTGTAGGTGGGGCCAAAGGGCACCAGCCGGGTGTTCCAGCCCACCTGGACGCCGGCGGCGAGCAACTGCTCGGCCATGCGGACGCCACCCGTGTGGTCGTGCATGAAGATGTAGAGGTTCTTCTCCTGCAGCTCCAGGGCGATTCGACTGGCGATCTCCTTGCTGGGCGGGGCCCCGACAATGGCCGCAAAACCGGGGGCGGTGCCGTCCACGAACTCCACCCCGCGCTTTCTGAAGATGACGTCGTCCGCCGCCCCCAGCCAGATGTTGTCGGCCAGGGTGTCTTCGGTCTTGGTGTAGAAGTTGGGCTCGTTTAGGTAACGGATGGCCTCGAACATCTCCTCGGCGAAGAAGGTGGCCATGCCGGCGTCCAGGGCCTGGCCCAGGTAGGGCAGCCAGACGTTGTCGCCCACCACGGGCGGCAGGAGCTTGCGGCACTCCTGAAAGATGTCCTTCATGTCGCCCAGATTCTTAACCTTGGCCCCCAACATGCTGTAGATGACGGGCAGGAAATAGGCGGTGTTGGGATAGGCCACCTCGTGCTCGGCCCCGAACTTCTTGACGGCCTCGTCGAAACTCGCCTCCGCCATATCGACGATCTTGTGGGCGCCGCGGATGGCGGCGGAACAGATAATTTTCGACATCGCAAAACTCCTTTTAATTGTAGGGGACAGATTCCAAATCCGTCCTCTCCTTGAATTTAGCTCATCAGGCCGTGGATCAGGGACTTGGTCAGGCTGACCGCCTGGGGATGCCGCATGACCAGCACGTCGCCGCCGCACAGCAACATGCAACTGGCGGTGATCGCCTCCATCATCACCGCCCGCCGCTCCTGGTCGCCGAGGAGAGCGTCGGAAGGCAGGCGGCACTCCTTGGCCTTCCACACCTCGCGGCCCAGGTTGCAGATGAAGGGCACCTGGAGTTTTTCGTCCTTTTGGGTCAGGGCCGCGAGCCGGATGCGCTCCATGACCGAGTAGGTGTATTCGATGCCGTAGCCCAGGGCGCCGATGGAGGGGTCCATTAAAACGTTGTTCAAGGAGACGCCTAAGTTTTCGAGCAGGATGTTGAGCTGCTTGGCGAGGTTGACATCGATGGGCGAGGCCGCCACCATCGGGTGGCCGAAGGCCATGGCGGTGGCGCCCAGCGACCGGTAGTTGGCGTCGGAGAGCGGGGCCAGGCAGACCTTCTTGTCGCCGATCATGGCGGTGATCTCGCGCAGGGTCTCGGTGTCCTTTTCGGCGTTGCCGCAGCCCCAGACGATGACCGGGGCCTCCAGCGCCGCGATCACCGCCCCCGCGGTCTTGGCCGCCTCCGAGGAGGGCCGGTTCATGCCGTTGGGGTCGGTGCTGACCAAGGACAGACAGACCGCCTCGGCCTGGTACTGGTTGACGCACTTCTTGGCCCAGGCGACCGGGTCGCCAAGGACATCGCTGAAGTGGCGGCTCAAGGCCTCGGGCCACTCATCCGGGGGGGTGTCGAGCACGTCCATGGCGATTAGGGGCCGGTTCTTCATCCCGCCCTCGAAGAGTTGAAATGGCAGGGTGTCGGTGCCGCCCACGGTGACGGTGTGGTCGCCGTTGCCCAGGACTACCTCGCGGATGGCGCCGGTGTATTCCCGGAGGTAGTGATCCGCCGGCACCTTGCTGGCCCGGTTCTTGAGCGGGGTGGCCTCCACCGCCAGGGCGGCGGCGCCGGTGGTCGAGGGGGCCGGGGCGGTCGGAGTGGGCTGGGGCGCGGCCTTGGCCGCTGCCGCCTTCTTCGCCTCCGCCGCCTGGAGCTCGGCGGCCTGCTTCGCCGCTGCCGCCGCCTGGGCCTCGGCGGCCCGTTTTGCCTCTTCGGCGGCCTGGGTCGCTGCCGCCTGCTTGGCCTTAGCCTCGGCCTCCGCCCTGGCTTGGGCCGCAGCGGCCTGCCGCTTCTCTTCGGCGGCCGCCGCCTGGGCCTTGGCCGCCTGCTGGGCCTCATCAACCGCCGGGGTCGCCGGGGCGGCCGGGGGCGCCGCTCCTTGGGCCGCCGCGTGTTCCTTGACCAAGATGGCCTCGGCGCCGGCGAATTTCACCAGGGCCTCGAACTGATCATCGCTCAAGCCATAGGCCTTCTTCAGGGCGGCGAGCCCCAGACGCACCGACTCAAGGGCCATTAGACGTTCTCTTTCATTCATTGCGTGTTCTCCTGCGTCATCAGTAGCGGTCGTGGGAAGCGAAACGGTGGCGGCGGGGATGGCCGGGGCGAGCGAGGCGGCTTGCTCCCTGGCCTGGGCGATAATTTTGGCGGCCTCGGCCTTGGCCTCGTCGAGCAGGGCCTCGCGCTCGGCCTGGGAGCCGTCAGGGGCCGGGGCGGCCTGGACGGTGATCGTCTCGGTCGTCCCGCCGATGGTCGGGGCCAGGGTCATCTCGACCGGCGGGCGGTTGTCCAAGCCGGCCAGTTTGACGATCTCCGGCACGGCGCCCTCCCACTCGATGGCCATGACGTGCACCCCGCTGACGCCCTTGATCTCCCGCACCTGGTTGATGATGTCCACGCAGATGCGGATGCCCTCCTCTTCCTTGTTTTTTGCGCCCTTTAAGCGGTCGATTATCGCCTCCGGCACGTCTAGGCCCGGCACGAACTTCTTCATGTAGTTGGCCATGCCCAACGACTTGGGCGGGGTGACCCCGGCCAGGATATAGGCCTTCTCGGTCAGGCCCAGGTCGCGGGCCGCCCGCATGAACTCGGCGAACTTTTCGACGTTATAGACGATCTGGGTCTGGATGAAGTCGGCGCCGCTGGCGATCTTCTTGCCCATGCGCAGGGCCCGGAACTCGGGGCTGGGCCCGGCGAAGGGGTTGGCGGCGGCCCCCAGAAACAGCCGGGGCTCGGAGCCCCCGTCCGACTGCCGCGGGGACTGAACGGAGTCCTTGATCTTCTCCCCGCACTGGAACTCCCGGTTGTCGCGCAGGTTTTTCATCATCCCCAGGAGCTGGATGGAGTCCATGTCGAAGACGCCCTTGGAGCCGGGGTGGTTGCCGAACTTCTGGTGGTCGCCGGTCAGGCAGAGGAGGTTTTTTAACCCCAGGGCGCTGGCCCCCAGGATGTCGCTCTGCATCCCGATCCGGTTGCGGTCCCGGCAGGTCATCTGGATGACCGGCTCCACCCCCTCGGAGAGGGCGATCAGGCCGGCGGCGATGCTGCTCATCCGGACAATGGCGGTCTGGCAGTCGGTGATGTTCACCGCGTCCACATGGCCCTTGAGCAAGCGGGCCTTCTGGCGCACCACCTCCAGGGAGCTGCTCTTGGGCGGGCCGAGTTCCCCGGTGACCGCGAATTGACCGGACCGTAAGATATGTTCTAAACGGCTACCTGCTTTCATGAAGACGTATTCCTGAAGGAGAAGGTTAGGGGTGACGGATCACCCTTGGTTTCCGGGGCGCGGCTGGCGCTCTCCGTCTTACTTGCTGGGGCCGGCGCAGCCCACCCCGGGGATGCCGCTGGTCAGGTCGCGGCGCATCTCCATGTCGAACAGCACCCGCTCCTGTTTCTTGTTGATCCCCAAGGCCTCGCGCTTGGCGTCGATGTGGGCGATCATCTTGTGGGCCAACTTGATGGGGTCGGCCTCCATGTCCCACTTGCCGCCGTAGATCTTCTCGTGCTCCTCGGTCATGAACTTGGAGAATTTCTTGGAGCCGGTGATCGGCAGGTTCTGGAAGATGACGTAGGCCCCGGAGGCGGCGAAGTACTGGCCGATGGCCACCGCCTTCTCGCTCATCCACAGGGGCGCGGTGCCGGCTAGCGGCAGGTCGGAGATGTCCTCGCCCAGGCCGCCCTCGGCCACCATTTGCGTCGCGGCGATCAGCAGCCGGCTGTTATCGACGCAGGAGCCCATGTGCAGTACCGGCGGGATGCCCACCGTCTCGC
>JAJYJA010000096.1 GCA_021789795.1 Deltaproteobacteria bacterium
GGATGTCCAAGGCGGGGTTCTTCACCGCCGAGTCGCCCAGCGGTCTGGACGCCTTAAACGACTTCCAGACCCTGATGCCGGACGCCATCCTGCTCGATGTCATCATGCCGGACATGGACGGCTTTGAGGTCTGCGCCCGCATCCGCCAGATGCCGGGCGGCGAGCGGGTGCCGATCATCATGATCACCGGCCAGGACGACTACGAGTCCATCAACCACGCCTTCAACTGCGGGGCCACCGACTTCGTGGTCAAGCCCATCAACCCCCTGCTCTTAAGCTACAAGATCCGCTATATCATCCGGGCCAACCAGGCGATTTCCGACTTGAGCGTCCGGGAGGTCATGCTGGCCGCGGCCCGGGAGGTGGCCCACCTCACCAACTGGGAGTGGCGGCTGACCGACAACAGCCTGGTCTGGGGCGAGGAGATGAGCCGCCTGGTGGGGATCACCCACGACAACGCCCCCAAGTCCTACGACGACTTCTTGAACCTCATCTTCCCTGACGACCGTCCGGCGGTGGCCGAGGCCATCCTGGAGGGCCTGGAGCGCAAGTCCAACATCGCCTTTGAGCACCGGCTGGTGAGCAGCGACGGCATCGAGCTGACCTTCCGCCAGGACGGCAAGGTGCTCTTGGGCGGCGACGGGGTGCCGCTGAAGATCATCTTCACCTGCCAGGACATCACCCAGGCCAAGATCACCGAACAGAAGATCAAGTTTCTGGTCTATTACGACCGGTTGACCGGCCTGCCCAACCGTTTTTTGTTCAAGGAGCACCTGGCCAAGGCGATGAACAACTGCCGCCGCAGCGGCCTGTCGCTGGCGGTGCTCTTCCTGGACATCGACAGCTTCCGCACCATCAACACCACCTTTGGCCGCGAGGTGGGCGACCGGGTGCTGACCCTGGTCTCCAAGCGGGTTCAGGACTCGCTGCGCCGCTCGGATCTCACCGGCTGCATCACCGAAAACGAGATCACCGCCCGCTTCGGGGCCGACGAGTTCGGGATCATTCTCGAAGGCCTGCGGGACATGGCCGACGCCGCCATCGTCGCCCGCCGGATCATCGAGTCCTTGATCCAGGTGGTGGTCATCGACCAGCGCGAGATCTTCCTGAGCTGCCGGGTGGGGCTCTCCGCCTTTCCCCACGACGGCGACACGGTGGACGAGCTGATGAAGTGCGCCGATTCGGCCCTGTCCTCGGCCAAGGAACTGGAACGTAACAGCTACCAGTTCTACACCGCCGAGTTAAACACCAAGGCCTTTGCCCGCTTCGCCCTGGAGACTAGCCTGAGAAGGGCGGTGGAGCGGGAGGAGTTTGCCCTCCTCTATCAGCCGCAGGTGACCTTGACCACCGGCAAGGTCACCGGGGTGGAGGCCTTGATCCGCTGGCAGCATCCCGAGTTCGGGGTGATCTCGCCCATGAAGTTCATCCCGTTAGCCGAGGATACCGGGCTGATCGTGCCCATCGGGGAGTGGGTCTTGCGGGCCGCCTGCCGGCAGTGCAAGCTCTGGGAGGAGGCGGGGCAGACGATCCGGGTGGCGGTCAACCTCTCCGCCGGGCAGTTCAGGGACGAGCGGCTGTTGGGTATGGTGACTAAGGCCTTGGCCGACACCGGGGTCAATCCGGAGCTTATCGAGCTTGAGATCACCGAGTCGATGCTGATGGATAACGTCGATGGCAGCATCGAGCGGATGGATAAGTTGAGCCAGTTGGGCTGCCGGCTGTCCATCGACGACTTCGGTACCGGCTACTCCTCCCTGAACTACCTGAAGCGTTTCCCGGTGGATACGCTCAAGGTCGATCGTTCCTTTGTCAGCGACCTGACCAACAGCGAGGACGACGCCATGATCGTCCGGGCCATCGTCACCCTGGCCCACAACCTCAATCTGGAGGTGGTGGCCGAGGGGGTGGAGACCAGCGACCACTTGAACTACCTCTCCCGCCTAAGCTGCGATTTCGTGCAGGGCTACTTCGTCAGCCGCCCGGTGTCGGTTAAGGAGGTGGAGTCCTTCTTCGGGGCCTGGACGATCAACGACCTCATCTCCTCATAGGCAGGCGACCCAACCCCCCGTCCTTGCCGCCCGGTCGCAGGCCGCGCAGACCCTGACCGCCGCCCAGCCCTCCTGGCCAGGGAGGGGGTTCTCCCCCAGGCCCGCCAGATAATCCAGCCAGTCTCGGAGCAGGGGGAGGATGGTCGGCCCTGGTCGTTCGTGCTTAAAGGCGGTGACCTCGGCCCCTTGCACCAGTTCCAGTTGTCCATGCACCTGGTCGCCCTGCAACTGCCCCGCCTCCCCCATGAACTCGTAACGTCCCGCCCTGGCCGCCCCCACCTTGCCCGCCAGCAGCGTGCCCAGCGCCCCGCCGCTCAGCTCGAATTGGGCGGCGAGCAGGTCCTCCAGGTTGGGGTTGTGTACCCGCCGGGCCGTGGCCTGGATGCGGACGATCTCCTGGCCGGTGATGAAGCGCAGGGCGTCGAAGACGTGCACCGCGGTGTGGAAGATGACCCCGCCGCCCGCCAGTTCCGGGCGGGTCAGCCAGTCGAGGGTGGATGGTTCAAGCTGATGGGTGGCGGAGAGGCAGCGTAGCTCGCCGATTCGGGGGAATTCCCGCCGCAGCCCGAGGATGACCTGGTTGTAGCGCAGGGTCTGGGCCACGGTCAGCGGCAGGCCGGCGGCCTGAAAGCCCGCCACCATGGCCTGGGCGACGGGCACGCTTACGGCCAGCGGTTTTTCGATGAGCAGGGGTTTTTGGTGATTAAGGCAGCAGGCGGCGATCTCTGGGTTCAGGTTGGGGGTGGTGACGCTGATCACCGCCTCCACTCGCGGGTCGGCGACGAGCTGTCGCCAGTCTTGGTGGTAGGCGGCCTGCCAGCGGTCGGCCTGTTCCTTGCCGATGGCTGGCGAGCGCCGGCAGATGGCGGTCAGTTCGGCGCGATCCGTCAGGTCGCGGACGAGGTGTTCGGCATAGCGGCTGCCGTGTTTGCCGGTGCCGATGATGCCGATCCCCCGTCTCATGGTTGGCGTTTTTTCTTCGCCGGCGCCTCGAAGACGACCTCGTTTTTCTTCAGCATCCCCAGCTTTTGGCGGGCGATTTTTTCGATGTAGCTGGGGTCGTTCTTTAGGTGCTCGACCTCGTCCTTCAACTCCTGGTTCTGGTTTTTTAGCTGGGCGATCTCGGCCTGGGTGCGGGTGAGTTGGCCGCGCAGGGCGAGATACTGACGGCCGCCGTAGGGCACCAGGTACACCAGGAGGAATACCGCCGCCAGGAAGATGCCGATCACGGCCAGCAGCCTTTGGTGGCGTTGCAGGGGCGAGGGCGGGATGGTAGGCATGGTCTCTTTAAGTGGCGGGCGGCGGCGGGGTGTAGAGGAATTTGACCCGTGACCCCACCCGCAGGTAGCCGGTTTGGGTGTTGTAACGAAAGCTGGTGCCGGTGAGTCGCATTCCCTGGCCGGTTATCTCCACCGGGGCCGCGCTCTTGATGGTGTCGAACCGCAACAGGTAGCGCAGCGCCTCGGTGTTGATCTTGAGGTCCTGGGTGTCGATGGTCACCGCATCCGTGACGGTCAAGATGCCGGTCTGGGGATCGTAGACCGCCTGGCCGCCGCTGAGGTGGAGCGGATGGGGGCCTAGTCGGTCGGCCTGGGCCTCGTTCAGGGTGTAGTCACCGTCCTGGCCGCCAGACAGGTCCCGCGCCCGGACGGTGACCTCGGCTTGGCCGTCTTGACGCTGGGCGAAGGTCAGCCCCGCGATCTCGAAGCTCGATATTTGCTGCCTGACCACGGTCAGCGGGCTGGGCCCCAGCCGCAGGAAGCGGCCCATCCCCGCCTGCCAGAGCGGGATGGTGGCCATGAAAAATAGGGGTAATTTCCAGGCGAGGCGGTTTGAGCTCATTGCCGGGCCAGGTATTCGGCCATGAGCTCCTGGCGGCGGCCCTTGGCCTCGACGATCAGGTCGCACAGTTCGCGCACCGCCCCCTGGCCGCCGGGGTTCTTGGCCACGAAATGCACCAGGGGGATGATTTCGGGCATGGCGTCGCTGACCGTGGCGGCCAATCCTACCCGGATCAGGGCCGGCAGGTCGAGCCAGTCGTCGCCCATGTAGGCGACCTGGGCCAGGGAAAGCTTGAGTTCGGCGATCAGGGAGGACAATACCTCCATCTTGTTCCGGACGCCCTGGAAGACATGGCGCAACCCCAGGTCGTAGGCCCGGCGGCGCACCGCCTCCGACTGGCGGGCGGTGATCAGGCCCACCTCGACCCCGGTCTTTTGCAGGAGTCTCAGGCCAAAGCCGTCGCGGCAGTGGAAACTCTTGATCTCGTCCCCGGCCTGGGTGTAGGTGATGGAGCCGTTGGTCAGCACCCCGTCCACGTCGAGGAGCAACAGCTTGATCTCTCTTGCCCGGTTTAGGCAGGCCGGACGGCTCAAGGGCCCGGTCTTGCCGCCGTGGCGGGACGCGGCCCGGGCGCGCAAGAATTCGGTGAACTCGCAGTCGCCGGGGTAGGGCCGGGCCGGGTCTCCCGGCGGGCAGGACGGGTTGTCGTTCATGTCCGCACCAGGGCGTGGATGGCGAGCAGTTGGTTGAGCAGGGGCTCGACCTGGTCGAGGGGCAGGGAGTTGGGGCCGTCGCAGAGGGCCTGGTCGGGGTGGGGGTGCACCTCCATGAACAGGCCGTCGATGCCGCAGGCCACCGCCGCCCGGGCGAGTGGCGGGATGAACTGACGCTGGCCGCCCGAGGCCCCGCCCGCCCCGCCCGGCAACTGGACGCTGTGGGTGGCGTCGTAGATCACCGGGCAGCCGAGCGAGCGCAACACCGGCAGGGAGCGCATGTCCACCACCAGGTTGTTGTAGCCGAAGCTCGAGCCCCGCTCCAGGAGCAGGAGCTGGTCGTTGCCCGAGTCCTTGACCTTCCTTACCGCGTACTCCATGTCCCAGGGCGACAGGAATTGGCCCTTCTTCAGGGCGATGGCCTTGCCGCTCTTGGCCGCCGCCACCAGGAGATCGGTCTGACGGCAGAGAAAGGCCGGGATCTGGATCAGGTCCAGGGTGTCTTGCACCAACGCCACCTGTCCGGCCTCGTGCACGTCCGAGACCACCGGGATCCCCAGGGCCTTGATCTTCGAGAGGATTCTCATGCCCTCGCTCAGGCCCGGCCCCCGGAAGGCGGCCAGCGAGGTGCGGTTGGCCTTGTCGAAGGAGGCCTTGAAGACGTAGGCGATCCCCAGTCGGGCGCAGACCCCGGCCACGGTCTCGGCTACCTCTAATGCCAGGGGCTCTGATTCCAGGACGCAGGGCCCGGCGATCAACAAAAAAGGCCGGCCAGGGCCGACCTTGACGGTATCGGTGATGCTGACCTCGGCGATCGGCATGGCCTAGCGGTGGCCCAGGGCCGCCTTGATGAAGGCGGTGAACAGGGGGTGGGGCTGCATGGGCGAGGACTTAAACTCGGGGTGGAACTGGCAGCCCAGGAACCAGGGATGGCCGCCGATTTCGACGATCTCCACCAGGTGTTCGTCGGGCGAGGTGCCGCTGACGATCAGGCCGTTTTCCTCCAGTTGCGCCCGGAACTCGTTGTTGAACTCGTAGCGGTGGCGATGACGTTCGCTGATGGCCTCCGTTCCGTAGGCCGCCCTGGCGAAGGTGCCCTGCTTGAGCTGGCAGGGGTAGGCCCCCAGGCGCAGGGTGCCGCCCATGTCGGAGCGCTCGTCGCGCACCTGCACCGTCTCGGTGCGGTAGTCGTACCACTCCTTCATCAGGTAGATCACCGGGTGGCTGGTCTCGTTGGTGAACTCGTGGCTGGTGGCGTCGTCCATCCCGGCGAGCTGGCGGGCGAACTCGATGACCGCGAGCTGCATCCCCAGGCAGATGCCGAAGAAGGGCACCTTGCGGGTGCGGGCGTAGGTGATGGCCCGGATCTTGCCTTCCACCCCCCGCTTGCCGAAGCCGCCCGGCACCAGGATGCCGTCCAAGCCGCCCAAGAGGGCCTCGGGCTCCTGCTGCTCCAGGTCTTCGGCGCTGACGTAGCGCAGGTTGACCCGGGCGTCGTTGGCCACCCCGCCGTGCACCAGGGCCTCGTGCAGGCTCTTGTAGGACTCGGTGAGATCGACGTACTTGCCGATGATGCCGATATGCACCTGCCGGCCTGGATTCTTGATTTTTTCGATCAGCCGCTCCCAGTTGGCCAGCCGCGGCGCCCCGGTCCAGATGTTCAAGTGCTTGAGGATCTTCTCGTCCAAGCCCTCGCGGTGGAAGCAGAGCGGCACCTCGTAGATGCTGTCCACGTCCTGGGCGGTGATGACGTCGCCCGCGTCCACGTTGCAGAACAGGGCGATCTTGGCCTTGATCTCCTTGGAGAGTTGGGTCTCGGTGCGGCAGAGGAGGATGTCGGGCTGGATACCGATGGCCCGGAGTTCCTTGACGCTGTGTTGGGTGGGCTTGGTCTTGACCTCGCCGGCGGTCTTGATGTACGGCACCCAGGTGACGTGGATGAACAGGGCGTTTTCCCGGCCATGATCGATGCGGAACTGGCGGATGGCCTCCAGGAAGGGCTGGCCCTCGATGTCGCCGATGGTGCCGCCGATCTCGACGATGGCCACGTCCACCGAGCCGTCCAGTTGCAGGATGGCGGCCTTGATCTCGTCGGTGATGTGGGGGATGACCTGGACGGTGCCGCCCTGGTATTCGCCCCGCCGTTCCTTGGTGATCACCGAGTGGTAGATGCGGCCCGAGGTGTAGTTGTTGCCCTGGCCCAGCACCGCCGACGAGAAGCGCTCGTAGTGACCGAGATCGAGGTCGGTCTCCGCCCCGTCGTCGGTGACGTAGACCTCGCCGTGCTGGAAGGGGTTCATGGTGCCGGGATCGACGTTGATGTAGGGGTCGAGCTTCTGGAAGGTGATCTTGAGCCCCCGGCTTTCGAGCAAGGCGCCGATGGACGCCGCCGCCAGGCCCTTGCCCAGGGAGGAGAGGACGCCGCCGGTGATGAAGATGTACTTGGTGTTGGAGGAGTGTTGGGCTGGTTTCATGGCCGCCCATTATTATGCAGCAGGGCGTTTTTGTCATTAAAAAAATCAGACCGTGGAAGACCGGGGGCGGGTTAACCGTATTGTTGCCCCTTTCCCTGCTGATTCTTGTAGTTAGTACTTCTCCTGGCCCCACATGTCCTGAGTGAAGCGGACTACCCGGTTGCGGCCCTCCTCCTTAGCCCGGTAGAGGGCGACGTCGGCGAACTTGATCGCCTCCCAGAAGCCGTCGGTGTCCTGGGGGAAGACACTGACCCCGACGCTGATCGTCTTCTTCAAGGTGCCGGTGGGGACGTTGATCACCGTCATCTCCATGGTGGCCCGGATCTTCTCGGCCAGCGGCAGGATGTCCTTGTCGCTCTTCACGTCGATGAGCAGGACGATGAACTCCTCGCCGCCGTAGCGGATCACCATGTCCGAGGCCCGGACGCAGCTCTTGAGCACCTCGGCCGTCTTCACCAGCACCACGTCGCCGGTCTCGTGGCCGTAGGTGTCGTTGACCACCTTGAAGAAGTCCATGTCGCACATCAGGATGCCGATCTTGGTCTCCCGGCGGATGGTGCTGGCCACCAGGGTGTTGGAGTAGGTCTCCAGGAAACGCCGGTTGTAGAGGTCGGTCATCGGGTCGCGCATGGTGGTCTCGTGCAGGGCCGAGGCGAAGCGCTTGGCCTCGATCACCGGGGTTGCCTCGGCGATGTAGCGCCCGGCCCGCTTCACTTGGGCGTCGAATTCCCGCTGCTCCTCCGGGGTGCGCTTAACGTCCTCCAGGAACTGCACCACCCCCACCACCTTGCCGTTGGCGATCATCGGGATACAGTGGTGTTCGAAGAGGTCCTTGTGGGGAAAGACCTTGCAGATCTCCGGAAACTCGATCGAGGAGATGGGGTGCCCGGTGCGCTTGGCCCGGCAGAAATTCGAGTCGTCGAAGATCTCGGCGCTGCACACGTGCGACATGTCCGAGGCGTAGGCCACCGACATGTTGTTCTTGGAGCCGGTTATCTCGTAAACGTAGAGGTGGTTCAGCCGGAAGCGGTCGCGCAGCAGTTTGGCCAGGCGCAGGTTGACCTCGGTGGTGGATTCCTCCTCCTCGATGATCGACTTGAAGGTGTTTAAGCTGAAGATGTTGTCCACCATGGTGTTCAACTGTTGGGCGAGCTGGCCCACCTCGTCGTTGCTCTTCACCTCGATGCGCTGGGCCCGGTCGCCTTCGCCCTGGGCGATGAAGGTGATCTTTTCCAGGATGCTGCGCAGGGGCGTGGCGATGATGAGGATGTAGAGCAGGGTGGCGATGGTCAGCACCACGGCGATGGCCAGGCCGATCAACAGCGAACGTTGGTTGGAGGTGGCGATGGTTCGCACCAGCTCCCGTGACTGCTGGGCCTGCTGCTGGCTGCTGTCCGCCGCTAGATTGACCACCTGGGCGTAGAGGTCGTCCAGCGAGTCGTTGAGGTTCGCGATCAGGTCGTCCTTGTCGTCGGCGGCGGCGCAGGCGGGGGTGAGCAGGCATTGGGTCAGTGACTGATAGGCCTTGGCCAGGGCCGACTCCTTGTCCTTCAGGGCGGCGAACATGGCGGTGGCCTTGGGGTCGTCGGTGGCCTGGACGGTGAAGGTGTCCAAGGTGCGCTTGGCCACCTTGGCCATGTCCTGCACCGAGCCGCCGTGCTGCAGGGCGTTGAGCATCGAGTCCATGTCGTTTAGCCGCTGCTCGTTGGCCAGGAGCTGGGGGTCGCCCTCGTTTAATTCCGGCTGGTCCAGGAGTTGGATGAGCGAGATCTTAAAGCCGTTGATGGAGCGCAGGATATACTGGCTGATCTTGTAGCGGGGGATGGCGATGTCTTTAATGACGTGATTCTGCTCGTCGATGCGGTGGAGGGTGCTGCGGTTGAAGGCGATCAAGAGGGCGAAGCCGAGCAGGGAGACGACCAGGATGCCGATCAGCTTGCCGGTGATGCTGGTGTCCAGGCAGCGTTGCAGGAAGCCGCCCAGGGGCGAGCCGGTCGGGCACTTGAAGGCGCCCAACAGGGAAAAGGAGGACTGGGGGGCGCTGGCCGGGGCGGTTTCTGGTTGGTCCATGTTGGCGCTCCTCCTGGGGAGTAGGGGTAACGACGTCCGGGGCCACGACATCTTATTTAGTAAACCTTCACCCCTAATTTCGCAGATTGTCAAGCTATTTTATGGGCGGAGGGGAGGATTGATGATTTCGCAAAAAGGTAGCCGATGGCTAAGCAAAAGGGCCGATATACAAGGCGCGGGTTGTGTTTGGCGAGTGAGGCCATACAGATGGTATGCCGAACGAGCCAAACCGCCACGCGCCGCAGTAGATCGGTCTTTTTGCGACGCCATCAAGGTTTTCTC
>JAJYJA010000097.1 GCA_021789795.1 Deltaproteobacteria bacterium
GTAACGGGCCGGGGTGTCGTAGTCGCGGGAGTTCTCCCGCAGGGTCTTGCCCACCGCCACCAGCACCGCATCCCCCCCCTGATGGCCGTAGGTGTCGTTGATCTTCTTGAAGTAATCGATATCCATCATGATGCAGGAAAGCCTACCCTCTTGGCGAACGGCCTTAAGCACCGCCAGTTCGAAGAGGTGCATCATGAACAGCCGGTTATAGACATGGGTCAAGGGGTCCTTGGTTACCAGGTTCTTGATCTTCTGGCGCATGACCTCGAAACTCTCCGCCAACTCGCCGATCTCGTCTTGTGAGGGCTCGATCTCCAGCTCGGTCGAGTAGTTGAAGGCCACGATATCCTTGGTGGCCTTGGAGAGCTTGCGGATCGGGCTGGAGATCCTGAAGGCGACAAACAGCAGGATCCACACCGACACCCAGCCCACGATCAACATGGCGGCCACGATCCGGTTCTTCAAGGAGGTTAGGTCGGCCTGGTAGAATCCAGCCGGCACCACCAGGGTAAGATCGGCGCCCAGCAGGGTATCGCGGGTCCGGTAGGTATAGACGCCTCCCTGCCGCTCGATCCGGCCCGGCGAGAGGTTGGAGGTTAGATGCCCCAGCACCTCCGCCGCCATCGGATGCAAGGGATTCTGTTGCACGGGAGTCAACAGATTACGGCCCTGCTCGCTGAGCAAGACGGCGCAACCGCTGATCCGCAGGTAGGAACGGATACTGGCCGCCAGTTGCCCCTGATCGATGGCAATGACCAGGAAGGCCCGGCCGGTGGGGGTCTGGGTAGGCCAAATCAGGTACAACTCGTCGGATTGGCGGCGAAACAGGGGCTCGACCTGACCGTGCTGGGCGACCTCGTCCAGCCAGGAACGAAACTCCGCCGGGATATGCCGGCCTTCGACATGATAGAGGGAGATCGAGTGAAAAAGGGGGTTGCGATGGGCAAGTCCGGCAAAAAACGCCTTGGTCTCCGCCTCGGAGCTCAGACTACAGGCGTTTTGCTGCGTAAAGGCGGTCAGCTCCTGCTCAATCTGTCCGATCTCCTTGTTCAGAGATTTGGTTAGCTGATAGATCACCTCGCTGCTCTGCAAGGTTATGATCCGATCGGAATTCTCCCTGGTGCTGTTGGCAAAGGTATAATAACTGATAAAGCCGAAAATGGTCAGGGTGGCGACCAGAACCGTCCCGAAACTGGTGATGAGCTTGGCGTGTATCTTCATCTCTCACTTGACGGCTGGAATTTGCGGCAAACTAGATTATTTAGTTTTGCAAGAACCACCACAAGTGCTTAAACCGATCAATCTGTAGAGAGGACAGAAGCGGCTAAGACCGGTCAAGAGCGGCAAAAAAGCCACCACCTTGATAATATTCTGCGAGGTGCCTGGAGAGACGACGGGGTTGGGCAGGTAGCCGATATATCCCAAGGCAGCGGCGATCAACAGCCGGATGAGCATATCAACGATTCCGACATTCTTCTGCATGTGTTCTCCTTGAAGATAGCAATCACACCAATAAAAAAAGAGCTGTCCAGCCTCGCGGTTGGACAGCTCTCGAGGTTCCAGGCTCAGGCCAGGAACTGTGGCCAGGGATTAGCAGCCCTCGACCGCCTTCTTCTTGTTGCCGGTAACCTTGATCGGCTTGCCAGCCTCGATCTTGCCAGCGTCAGCGGCCTTGCAATCCAGGGTAACGGTGGTGCCCTGAACGGACTTCACCTCGCAGTTAAAGGCATAGGTAACCGCAACCGTGCCAGCGGTGAATGCCAGAGCCATAGCCAACGCGATCATCTTCTTCATTGTTCTCTCTCCTTGGGTAAAATTAAGTGATTGTTCTTACTGCCACCATAGCCGCCCATCCCCGCCGCTTGACGCGTCAGGCGACTAAACAACCCGGATAAAATTACAGGACGGAATTTACTCCAAATAACTCCCCTGTCAACCAAAAATTATCCCCCTTCCCGACTTGGCCGCCGGTGGCTACTGTAGCACCTGCTTGACTGCCGCCACAAAGGTATCATGGCTGGTCAAACCGTCAAAACGCCTCTTCACGTTGCCCGCCTGATCGACCAAAAACGAGGCGGGAATGCCATATATCCCACCGAAATCACGACTTATTTGTTCATCACCCATCACCACCGGATAGTTGATGCCCTTCTTGCCGATCACCTTCTGCACCGGCCCTTGGCCGTCCTGATCCATCGACACCCCGATGATCTGCAAGCCCTGGGGGCCGAATTCCTTCTGCAGGCTGACCAGGGAGGGTATCTCCTGCACGCAGGGGCCACACCAAGTGGCCCAGAAGTTGATCAGCACCGCCTTGCCCCGGTACTTGCCGACGTCGACGACCTTTTGATCCTGCACCGAGGGCCGGGCGAACTCCGGCACCTTGGCCGCCTGGGCCTGGTGAGCGGTGATTCCGGCCCACAGGCCTATGGCCAGCACACCGACGATTTTCTTCCATCTAGCTTGTCTCATGTTTACTTACCTAAAAATGTTTAAGGGATTAGCAGGGTCGGGATCGCGGCATAACGGCGAGGCGCCCATATAGTCTAACGCACAATAAGCACGGACTTACGCTTTGACAATTATCCGCAAATAAGCCGCCTGTCAACAGCGATAAATCCCGCCCTAGGCCCGAACGTCCACCAGGGAGAAACTCGCCAGGCGGCCGGCCTTGGCGCTCAACTCCTCCTTGAGGGCCTGGAAACTCCCCGCCGGCGAGCATCGGCAGGAGATGTCCACTTGGCCGCCGGCCAGGGGCTCCAGTGCCCGGCGGAGGTCCGGCAAATGCTGCCGCAGGTGGCTGGCGGCCTCGGGCGTGGCCAGGGCAAACACCCCAGTCATCCGCCCGGGTCGGGCGGCGAGAGAGAGGTGAACCGAACCCAGCCTGCTCATGGCCAGATAGAAGCTCAGGCTGGAAACCGGGCCGGCATCATTCCCGGAGGACTGCTCCTGGGAGAACATCCACTCACCCCGGCCCGCCTGCTCGGCGAAGAAGACCGGGAACAGCCAATAGTTGCCCGTCCCTGATGCCGGCGGCTGCTGATTAAGCTGGGCATGGGCCTCGACCATGCGGCCCAGTCTAGACAGGGCCGGGTCGCTGGCCTCTAGCAGGCCCTTGACGAGATTGACGGCCTCGGCGGGGCGGGAAACGCCCCCCTGGGTCTCCGCCCCGGAAGGCCCCAGCAGTCCAAGCTGGGAAACAAACCGGAGGAGACGCAACGGGTTGGGAACGGCGTCCACGGCGCCCTCGGCCCACGGCAGCCCACCCAATGGCGTCTTCGCTCCCCCCAAGTCGGAGGTCGTGAAAGCGCCGGACTCGCCTGCGGACAACAACTCGGGCAGCAGGAGCCGCAGCAGCTCGAAGGCGACGTTCGCCTTGCCCGCCAGGGCCAGGGGCGTCTGGTTCCCGCCCGCCGCCTCGAACCAAAACTCCCGGCCCACCTCCAGGGCGACGGTGGCGGCGGCCCTAAACGTCCCCCGCTCGGTGAGCACGGTAAGCGCCCCGTTTCCGTCTGCGGCGATCACCCGGCCCTTGAGCAGCAGACCGGGCTCCAGCCCCGCCGTCCCCCCGGAAGACGCCCCCGCCACCTTGCCCGCGTAAGCCTGCTCCCGCGCCAGACGGCCAGGATCCGGCGGAGGCGAGCCGCTGATCTTCATCTCGGCGGGGACAGGGGCAGCAGCACCATCACCTCGGTGCCCACCGCCTTCCGGTTAATCACGAAATGGCCCTGGTGGGCGGCCACAATCCGCTCCACCATCGCCAGACCCATGCCGGTGCCGTAGCTCTTGGTGGTGTAAAACGGCTCCCGGGCCCGACGGAGCTGCTCGTCGTCGATGCCCTTGCCGCTGTCGGTGATGATGATCTTAAGCCAGGGCGTCTCCCTAACCAGCTCGATGGTCAGCCGTCCCCCCTCGGACATGGCCTCGATGGCATTTTTCAACAGATGAACCAGCATCTTGCTGATCTGAACCGAATCCAGTTCCAGGGTCAGCTCGGGATCGGGCACGATGGTCTGCACCGTGATCTTGCGCTTGTTGATGTCGGGCTGCATCAAGAGCAGCACCTTGTGCAGCAGGGGGGAAAGCCGTACCGGCTCAAGGTGGAACTCGGTGTGGGTTACGAAATCGAACAAATCGGCCAGGGTGACCTCCAGCCGACTCGCCTCCCGGTAAACCAGGTCGGCGTAATTGGCCATCTCCTGATCGTGGGTCTTCTTGGCCATCAGCCTGGCCAGGCCGCCGATGGAGGTAATGGGGTTCTGCAGGGTGTGGAGCATCTGGGAGGCCATGTGCCCCAAGGCGGAGAAACGCTCCGCCTCGATCAGCAGGTCCTTGTTCTTGTCCAGTTCGTGGTTGACCGCCTCCAGTTCGGCGATGGTCTTTTGCATGTTTAAGTGCAGCCGGGTGTGCTCGATGACCAGGCTCGCCTGGCTGGAAAACAGCTCCAAGGCGCTGACGTGGCTCTCGCTGATCTCCTGGCGGGTGACGAAGTTGTCGGCGATGATCACCCCCAGGGGCCGGCGCGGCGAGAAGAGCGGCACCGCCACGAAGCTGTCGGTACCCAGCAGCTCCACCATCCCCCCCGGCTCAAACCCTTCGATCTTGCCGGCCACCACGTTTAGACTCCGGCGCTCCAGGGCGACGCGCACCAGGAGGTGACCGGTGTCGCTCATCGGGACACTAAGACCCTGGATCAGCCGGTTAAGCCCCTGGCCGCCGTTGGCCCGGCAGAGGTTCGCCTCCTTGACCAGATCGGAGAAGTCGAGCCGCTTCCGATTCAGCTCCTCCCACACCCGGCCCGCCTCTTCCCGGCAGCCGGGGCCGATGGCCAGCCGCCCCTGGAGGGTCTGGGTCTCGGGATCGACCAAGGCCAAGAAGGCGCGGTTGAAACGCAGCCCCTCGTTGGCGGTGATCCCCACCAAGATGGCCTGGAGGATCTCGTCCAACTCCACCGAGCTAAGGTAAACGGAGTTCATCTTCAGCGAGAGCTGGTGCATCAGTTGGATCCGGAAGTTGGCGTTTTCCAGATCGAACTGATACTGGCGGTTCTGAATCACCAGCCGCCGCTTCTCAAGATTTTTCCGCACCGCGAGCAAGATCTCTTCCAGCCGCACCGGCTTGGTCAGATAGTCGTCCGCCCCCCGCCGGAGGCAGTCCAGGGCGGTTTGCAGGTCGGTGCTGCCGGTGAGCATGATCACCGCCAGGAGCGGATACCTCTCCCGGATCAGGGCCAGCACCTCCCGTCCGGGCAGATCGGGCAGGCCTAAGTCCAAAAGCACCAAGGCCACTGGCCGGCTCTCCAGGAGAGCAAAACATTCCGCCGCGGACCTGGCCTCCAGGGTAGGCAGCCCCTTGTCCTCGAAAAAGATCCTGAGCGGCTCCCGGATGAGCGGATCGTCATCGACCACCACGACCACCTCGCCGCCGAGCAGCAGCTCGGCCTGGTAGTCGCTGGGGGTATGCTGGAATCCGGAGAGGGTGACGTTCATAGGCTTAAAAACACCAGGGACTGTTATTTGGGCAACTGGCCGGGCATGGCCCCACGCTATTAAGGAAGGGGGCTTCTGTCAAGGACAAAGAAAAGGGCCACCCCGGAACGCCGTCCGGAATGGCCCTGTCAACGCCGCGCAACAGACGACGGTTACTACATCTCGACTATCAACTTGTTGCTCTCCTCGTTCCAGTCCACCACCACGTACCAGAGGGCCATCGCCCCCAAAATCAGGGCCAGGGTGCCGCCGTAGCCCAGGAAGGTGTCGGGCAGAAACACCCTGGCCCCCAGCTTGCCGTTGGCCTCGAACTCCGCGGCCCGGAACCACTTGGTCATCAGGGCGTTGCTGATCGCGAAGAAGGGCACGACGATCCACAGCTTGACCTGGCCCTCTCCCACCCGCCAGAGGGTGCCGGTGCCGCAGCCCCCGGCCAGCATGGCGCCGAAGCCGAAGACCAGGCCGCCCACCACCCCGCCCCAGCCGAAGGTGCCGCGCACGTAGTTGTTCTTGCTGAGCACCGCCAGAGGCTTCTGCAGGGTGCCGATGCCATCCACGTCCTCGACCGCCGCGTCCACGTCCACGCCCTGGGCCTGATTGGACACCTCCTCCATGGCGCTGGAGAAGGTATCACGCACCGAGCGCAGCCGCTCCGGCACGTGATACTTAAGCACCGTGGCCCCGATGGCCACGATGCAGATGCTGAGCGCCACCGACTTGGCCATGGTGCAGTCGCCGGTCATGTGGGGCTCGCGGAAGCCTTGGATCATGCACCAGCGCCCACGCTGCATCGAATAACCGAGCACCGCCGAAAGCAACATCAGCCCGCCCAGAGAGGCGGCATAGCTGCTCTCGCTGACGCTGTAGGCGTGAGCGCCCCAGATCAAGGCCGCTATGCAGATCACACCAAGGATAACCTGCAAGGCCCGCGGCAGCTCCACGGTGGTGCCGCCGCCGGTGCCCCAGGTGATGTGCTCCATCTCCCAGTAGATATACTTTAGACCGGCGATGGCCCCGAAGATCAAACCTACCCACATGGCGAAGCCACTGGCCGAAAGGTTGCCGATGGCGTTGTAGAAACCACCCACGTTACAGCCACCGGCCAGGGTGGCGCCGATGCCCATGAAGATGCCGGCGAACACCGCCTTGACCCGCTCCCAGGCCGGGGGGACGCGGATGGCGAAGTTACTGCCCAGGTTGGCGGAGATGAAGGCCCCGGCAACAAATCCGATACCGATCACCGAGCCGGAGTCCATCAGCGGCCCCTTGGGCGCCTCCTTGAACACCCCGATTCCGTAGAGGATCCAGTCGCCCCAGTTGCGCACCGCCCCCACCGCCCCCCAGGGCCGCCACCAGGCCATGAGCAGGACACTGAACAGTCCGACGATGATGCCCACCGTGTTGGCGCTCCACTCGTCCTGGCACAACTTCTTGTACAGCCCCTGCATCTTGCCCAAAAAGATACTCTCTTCCGCCATTTCTCCTCCTCCCCCTGTTTTTAACCTTTTACGTTCGTTAAAACCACTCGGCGCGGGCCGCAAAGCTTGCCAATTCGCCAGCTTATGCCCTACTTTGTGGCAGGTATCCCCGGAAGCTTTAGCCCCTTCTACCCAGCCGGCAACAATTTGTCAAGACAAGATAACTACCCGGCCTGCAAGTCAAATACCTAAAACCAGCCAACCGAATGAATTCACATTCATTTACCGCTTGACATCAAAAATAAACGCTGGTAAGCAGAATGAACTACGGTTCAACAGCCCTTACCTCAACCACAACTGTCAAGGAGAACCACTATGAGCAATGTCACCGCCCCCGCTGATCTCAAAGCCGACCTGACCTTAGACGCCAAGGGCTTAAGCTGCCCCATGCCCCTGCTCCGCACCAAGAAGGAAATCGGCAAGCTGAAGTCCGGTCAGGTACTCGAGGTGCTGGGCACCGATCCCGGCTCCCGCAACGACCTGCCCGGCTGGTGCGAGAAGAGCGGCCACACCTTTCTGGGCGAGCGGGAAGGGGATGGTTTCATCCACTTCTTCATCAAGAAGGGATGATTTGATTGACCTGAAAATAGATTCAGGCACCGGTGGCGCGTCCGGCGACGGCGCGCCTTGCATTTATCCAAGGGAGAGAGAACATGGCAAAAAGTCTCGGAATTTTTGTGAGCAACCCCAACCAGATGCGGCACGTCATGGGGGTCACCAAGGCGGCGGTGGCCAAGGGTTCCAAGGTCAAGGTATTCTTCAGTTGGTGGGGCACCAAGCTGACCACCACCCCGGAGTTCCCCGAACTCTGCGCGATTCCCAACGTGGATGTCTCCATCTGCGCCGACAGCTACAAGCAGGCGGGCTTCGATGTCAACGTCGTGCCCAAGGGACTGACCCCGGACAAGATGGCCACCCAGGCCCAGCACGGGGCCATCATCGAAGATTACGAGTGCTACCTGACCCTATAAGAGGAGAATGACGATGTCGAGAAAAGTGTGTTTCATCAGTCGCCACCCGGACTACGTCCATGACGCCATGCGCTCGGCCCTGGGACTGGCGGTAGAGAATATGTACGCCTACTGCACGGTCTTAGACGCCACGGTTCCCGTCTTTAGCGATTACCACCGCGAGAACCTGGAATGGATCCGCGACATGGAAGGCGAGGTTTACTCCAACATGGACGCCAACGTCGAGACCAACGAGCTGGTCAAGATCAGCATCGAGGAACTGGGCCAGAAGCTTAGGGAGATGGACATCATCGTCCCCTACGGGATCCCATCCTGAATTAACCTTTGAGGAGTAGCCACCATGAAGATTTTACACGTATATCGCTCCGCGCCCGACGCCACCACCAAGAAGCTGGTCGAGATCGTCTCCGAGGGCCGGGAGACCGAGAGCTTCGACTTAAACGTCGTCAGCCCCGATTATAGCAAGCTGGTGGACATGATCTTCGCCGCCGACCAGACCATCTGCTGGTGGTAAGGCCAAGGCCGGTCGGCCCCCTGGCCACAAAAAAACCCTGTCTCAAGTCGAGGCAGGGTTTTTTTGTGGCCCAAGCCACCGCTTCTCCCCAGGACAAGTCAGGCCCTGATTGCCAGTTCCCCGGTCAGACGATCCAGGAACTCGAGCAGGAGGTGGCGCTGCTCGGCGGTGGCGTAACCGGTGCAGGGACAGTGGAGGTTCGAGGCGCTGCGCACCAAAAGCTCCAAGGAGATAAAATCGCCGCCCAGCTCGATGGCGAAGGAAAACGGCCCGCAGGCCTCGTGCCCGCGCTGGGCCTCCCCCCACAGCCGCTCGGGTATGGCCAGCCAGTACAACCCGGCCACCCCCCCCGGCCGGACATTTTCATCCAGGAATTTCTTTATTCGCTCCCGCTCGTCCTTGGTTAGCTCGTTGATCAACATCTGCCGCATGAATTTTCGCTCCCGCTCGACAAAAAGGCGTCTATTTAAAAACTTGGACAATTACCCACCACTCTTACGGGCCGTTTTTACCTCATCTGCGGACAAAAGGCCATCCCTACCTGCCCACGGAGACGCCGAACTCCTTGCGCTCGGCCCTGGGTTGCGGTAAATTCCCGGACATTGGCTGGCCGGTTAACTCCCGTCGCCGCCAACCCCAGTCCCTCCCTAAAGCCCAAGGAACGCCGCCATGAGCGACAACTGCCTGTTCTGCAAGATCGTGGCCGGTCAGATCCCGACCGCCAAGCTCCACGAGGACGACGAACTCCTGGCCTTCGCCGACATCAATCCCCAGGCCCCCA
>JAJYJA010000098.1 GCA_021789795.1 Deltaproteobacteria bacterium
GGAAGAGATAGACGCGCCCGCCCTCCCCCTGCCGGCACGGCGGGCAGTCGCGGGCTAGGGCCAGGTCGGCGGCGAAGCCCTGGCGCAGGACGGCGAGCGCCGGCGAGCGGTGGGCGAACTCCCAGGGGTCGGCGTAGGGCTTAAGGGCCAGGTACAATTCCTGGGGTGGGAAGTGCAGGTCCGCGACCGTGGCGCCGTAGCCGTTGTAGTTGATGAGCTCACCCAACTCCCGCAGCACGGCCAGTTCCTCGCCCTCGATCCCCACCTCGCGGGCGGCCCGGATGGCGGTCTCGTGCAGGTTGTCGCCAAAGGCCGCCGCCACCGCCCAGGGCCGAAATCGGCCCTTAAGCAGGCGATCGACGATCAGCGCGGTGCAGACCTCGGGGTCGGGGTCGATATGGGCCGTGAGCCCTGGCGAGGCGGGCAGCTCGCCCGCGAAGTGGTGATCGGCGTAGAACACCTGGCAGCCCCGGTCCAGCAGTTCGTCCAAGGCCTTACGGTTGGCGTCGAGCGAGATGTCGAGCACCGTCAGTCGGTCGCCCGCCGCCGCGCGCGAGGTTAGCCGGGCGAGCAGCTTGAGGTCGCGCTTGACCCCAGTCACCAGCTCCGCCTCCGGCCGGGGCTCGGCCAGCCTAAGCTGGTGCAAGGCGCAGAGGCCGTCCGCGTCGCCGTTGAAGATGTCGAACGCGCGGCTCATGGGGTCAGGTTCCCCCGGCTGCCGCCCAGGGAGGACAGGGTCTGGCTCAGGCCCATGATGTTGCCTACCCCTTCCAGGCTGAAGAGCAGGGCCACCCGGTAGCTGTCGTCCGGGGTGGTGGTGGCCTGGAGGATCAAACCCCAGCAGGCCGGGTTGTAGAGCAACCTGAGCGAGGCGTCCGAGGTCTGGTTGATCTGTAGGGAATGATCGACCAGGGCCTGGGCCTGCAAGGTGTGGGTCAGGCGCAGCGAGGCGGTGAGGTTTAGTTGATCGATGAGCTGGGAGGGGTCGTAGCGGTGCTCGACGGTTATGGAGTCGCCCCGGCTGGTGTTGTAGCTTGCCCCGACCTGGTAGTAGCCCGTCCCGCCGCCATGGACATCCCAGGAGGCCTTGTAGAGCAGTTGCAGGTTTTCTAAGGGCCGCATCCAGGAGTCGAGGACGGGGTTGGTCGGCTTGTGGCCGGCCGCGTCCGGTGGCGACAGGTCCTGGCGGGTCTCTCCCAGGTCGTAGGATTGACTTAGTCGGGCGTAGCCGAAGTTCCAGGCGTGGCCGTTGGCCCCCACCACGTCGAAGTCGTTGCGCAGCTCGTAGGTGATCAGGTTCTGGGAGGGCACCTGATCGGTGGCGTCGATGGCCGGCAGACGGCTCTGATCCACCCCAGGCACGTAGTTGTAGGACAGGCCGGGCCGGACGATGTGGGTCATCTCCTTGAGCCACGAGCCGTTGAAGTCGAAGTCGCGCAGGAAGGGGGCGGCGGTGGCGAGGCTGGCGTCGGAGAGGGTGCGGTTCCGCAGCCCGTTGGCGTAATCAGGCGAGTCCACCCCGTTGCTGTCCACCTGGTAGGTGGTCTGGCGCAGGCCGACGCTGGCCGCGGTCTCAAGGTAGCGGCTGACCGGCAGCGGGGCCTTGAGCACCGGGTGCAGGTCGAGCCGCTGCTCCTTGACCCCGGTCTGCCGCCAGTAATCGACGTAGCCCGTCTCCCAGGTCAGGTCGGTGGCGGCCAGCATCGCCCCCAGTTTGCCGCCCGCGACCGGGGAGGGGAAGAGCGGCCTCGCGCCGGCGAACGACAGGCCGGGCAGGGCCCAGGGGTGGCTGGTCGAGTGGACGGCGGTGGGGTCTTGGATCATCTGCATCTCGCCGCTCATGGTCATTGACGGCCAGGTCTTGGTCAGTTGGGCGGTGCTGGTGCGGGCGTGGGTGCTCTTGGCGTCGAAACCGCGCCCGAACTCGTTGGCGATGGCGGCCGAGTTCTGGTCGTAGCCCAGTTCGCCGTCCGGGAACTCCTGGAGGTAATCCTGGTCCGAGACCAGGTCGATATCGAGCTTGCCGTTTACGTCAGGGGCGAAATTCTGATCCGCCTTGCCCCGGAGCCAGTAGCGATCCCGGTTGGTGCGGTAGATGCCGTCCGACTTGAAGTCGTCGCCGGGGTGGTCTTGCAGGCCGTCGTTCAGATAACTCAAGGCCAGGGTACCCTTGGAGTCCTGCTCCTGGACGTAGCGGTACTCCGCCCCGCCCAGGGCGCCCCGGTTGGAGATGTCCCCGCCGTAGAGGGTGAGGTCCTGGCTGGGCGAGATGTTGATGAACAGGGGCACCATGACCCCGAAGCCGTCGCGGCTGCTGGCCGTCCACTCCGGGAGCAGGAGCCCGGTCTTGCGTTTGGTGTTGGTGGGGAAGGCCACGTAGGGCGAGTAGGCCACCGGCACGTCCTTGACCCGGAAGGTGGCGTTGGTGAAGTGGGCGAAACCCTCCTGGGTGATGTCGGCGCTGCCCCAGCCGAAGCTCCAGGGCGGGGCCTTGCCGTCCACCGGGGCGCACTTGGTCACCCAGCCGTCCCGCAAGTGGTAGGTGAGGTCGGAGATCTTCTTCACCTCCGCGCCGGTCAGGTAAAGGCTGCGCTTGGGAAAATAGAGGGTGGCGTTCTTTAAGTGGCCGGTCTGGCTAGTCATGTCCAGATCGGCAAGGTCGGCGGTAATGTGCTCCTCCTCCGAGTCCAGCACCACGTGGCCTCGGGCCCGGATCCGGTTGCTGGCGGTATCGACCCGCACCCAGTCGCCGGTGATGGTCAGGGGCTTGATGGTCGGGCCGCCGGCGGGCCTGGGGGCGTCGATTTCAGCCACCGAGGACACCCCTTCCCGGACCAGCACCACCTTGCCCACGGCCACGATGCTAGGCGGATCGGAGAAGCGGTAGATCTTGTCGGCGGTGACCTTCCACGGCTGCTCGGGCGCCGGCTGGTCTTCCGGGGCCTTCGGGGGTGATTGCCGGTCGGCGTTCACCCCCGGGTTGGCCGTTTCCGGCCCTGGCGAAGGGTTGTCGCCGGCCCGGCCCGGCCCCGGCTCCAAGACCGCGAGCAGGCAGAGGGCGCAGAGGGCGCCGGGGACGACCCGCAGTCGCCGCCAGGTGGTGACCCCTTTGTTCATCGATCTTCGGAGAGGACGGCGCCGGTGCTGCCGGAGGTGACCTGCCGGGCGTAACGCGCCAGGTAGCCGGTGGTGATCTTGGGGGCCGGGGCCCGCCAGGCGGCCCGCCGTTTGGCCAGCACCGCCTCTGGCACCGAAAGGGTCAGGGCGTGGCCGGGGATATCGACCACGATCTCGTCGCCCTCCTCGACCAGGGCGATGGGCCCGCCCACCGCCGCCTCGGGCGAGACGTGGCCGACGCAGGCCCCTTGGGTGCCGCCCGAGAAGCGGCCGTCGGTGAGCAGGGCCACCGACTTGCCGAGCCCCATGCCGATGATGGCCGAGGTGGGGGAGAGCATCTCCGGCATCCCCGGCCCGCCCTGAGGGCCGCAATAACGGATGACCACCACCTCGCCGGGCCGGATCTGCCCCCCCAGGATGGCGGCCTGGGCCGCCTCCTCGGAGTCGTAGACCCGGGCCGGGCCGCGATGGATCATCATCTCCGGGCTGACCGCCGACTGCTTGACCACCCCGCCATCCGGGGCCAGGTTGCCGTAGAGCACCGCGATGCCGCCCACCGCGTGGTAGGGGGCGGAGACCGGCTTAATGATCTCTTGGTCGCGCACCTTGGCCTTTTTCAGGTTCTCGCCCAGGGTCTGGCCGGTGGCGGTCATCACCTGAAGGTGCAGCCCGGCCCCGGTGTTGCAAAGTTCCGCCATCACCGCCTGCACCCCGCCCGCCTCGTCTAGTTGCTGAAGGCTGTGGGGCCCGCCGGGGATCAGGCTACAGATATGCGGCACCCGGCCGCTCACCTCGTTGAAGGTGGCGAGCGGCAGCTCCACCCCCGCCTCGCGGGCGATGGCCGGGACGTGGAGCACGGTGTTGGTGGAGCAGCCCAGGGCCATGTCCACCGCCATCGCATTCTCGAAGGCCTGGCGGGTGGCGATGTCCCGGGGCCGGATATCCCTTTCTAGTAGCCGCATCACCGCCATCCCCGCCTCCTTGGCCAGGCGGATGCGGGCCGCCGACACCGCCGGGATGGTGCCGTTGCCGGGCAGTCCCAGGCCCACCGCCTCGGTCAGGCAGTTCATGGAGTTGGCGGTGAACATCCCGGCGCAGGAGCCGCAGCCGGGGCAGGCCGCCTCCTCCAGTTCGCCCAGCTCCTCCTCGCTCATGCCGCCGGCCCGCACCCGGCCCACCCCCTCGAAGACGCTGATCAGGTGCACGTCCCGGCCCTGGAAGCGGCCGGTGAGCATCGGCCCGCCGCTGACCATGAGCGCCGGGATGTTGACCCTGAGCATGGCCATCAGCATCCCGGGGGTGATCTTGTCGCAGTTGGGGATCAAGACCAGGGCGTCGAAGGGATGGGCCTGGGCCATGACCTCCACCGAGTCGGCGATCAGCTCCCGGCTGGCCAGCGAGTACTTCATACCCTGGTGGTTCATGGCGATGCCGTCGCAGACCCCGATGGTGGCGAACGAGATCGGGGTGCCGCCCGCCATGCGGATGCCGGTCTTCACCGCCTCTAAGATCCTGTCCAGGTGGATATGTCCGGGGATGATCTCGTTATGGGCGTGCCCCACCCCGACCAGGGGCCGGCGGAGCTCCTCGTCGGTGTAGCCCATGGCCTTCAAGAGCGAACGGTGGGGCGCCCGCTCCAGACCTTTTTTAATCGCGTCGCTACGCATGGTTTCCTCCTTGTCTTCGGCCAGCCCCGCGGGCGGGAAGACCACGGCCGCCGGCCTTGAAAATCATCGAATTTACGCGTCGGCGCCGCTCTCGTCAAGGTAAAACTCCCGGCTCGCCGCCGGCCGGTTTTCGGGTCCGTAATTTTCTTGCTGGCCCAGGGGCGGTATTGTATATCTTGGGGTTCGTGCAGGGGGGAGGAGCGACGGGCCGGGGAACATAGGTGGCGGAAGTGCATGGGAATCGAACCCACCCGCCAGGCTATTAACCCGGCGCACCGGATTTGAAGTCCGGGAGGGCCACCAGTGCCCTTTCCACTTCCGTATTGCCGAAAAAAATACTAGGATGGCAGCTATGGGGTGGGCCCGTTCCGCGACGGCGGCGAAGGCTGCTCCATAACCTAATGAAAGGATAATAATTTTTTCTGGCTTACAGCACAACTCTTATTTTTAGGGATCTGGCCGATGGAATGTGAGCGTTTTAAAAAACTTCTCAAGTCGTGGTACATACAAGTCCAAAACGAGGCCTTGGCTCCGGCCCGCATGGTTGACTTCATGGAGAACCATGTCGAAGGCTGTCCGATCTGCAAGATGGACCCCGAGGCCAAGAAGGATATCGCCAAGATCATCACCTTGGTCTTGCCCCAGGAAAAAATAAGGCAAACCGGACGCCAGAGCGCTGCCGAAGATCAGGAGACGATGGGCGACGAGGGCGAGGAGGCGGGCCTGGAGGCGGACTACCTCCCGGAGGGCGAGGAGGCGACGGGTGAGGAGCCGGAAAGCGGCGAGGAGGACCTGGAGGACGACTTCGAAGAGGATAGCCCGGAAGACGAACAGGGCCGGGACGAGGAGTGAACGGGTCGTAGGCGCCTTAAGCGACTGGCCCTGGTTTTTTTGCGGACTGGACTAGGGTGCCGGGCTTAGCTGGGGGCAGGCAGGGGGCACTCGCCGCAGCGGGGGCCGGTCTTCTTGCAGTACTCCTTGCCGACGCGGACGATCAGGGCGTGGTACTCGTTGAACAAGGCGGGGTCGGCGGGCAGGGCGTCCATGAACAGGGCCTGGATCTGGTGGTAGTCCGCCTCTTCCTCCGCAATCAGGCCGTGGCGGGAGAGAAGACGGTGGGTATAGGCATCTACCACGAAGATGGGCTTGCCGGCCGCGTAGAGCAGGATGGAGTCCGCCGTCTCCGGGCCGATCCCCTTCACCTCCAGGAGCTGTTGCCTTAGGGAGGCAAGCGGGGTGGCGAAAAAACGGTCGAGGTCGCCGTCGAAGCGGCCGGCGATCAGGGATAGCAGGTTGTGGAGCCTGGCCGCCTTGAGGTTGAAATAGCCGCAGGGCCGGATCTGCTCGGCCAGCAGCGGCGGCGGCAAGGCGAACAGGCGGGCCGGATCGAGCAGGCCCTGGCCCTTGAGGTTGGCGATTGCCTTCTCGACGTTGCTCCAGGCGGTGTTCTGGGTCAGCACCGCCCCCACCATGACCTCGAAGGGGGTCTCTCCCGGCCACCAGTGCTGAGGCCCGAAGCGGGCGAGGAGCCGGTCGTATATATCGTTGAGCGCCTGGGGCCGGTTCACGTAAGTGCTACAAGTTCAGTCGTGACGGATAAAGAGGAGATAGATCAGGATGGCCACCCCCGCCACCCCGACCCCGGCGATGGGCAGGATCTTGCCGATACTGATCTCGCCGCCCACCACCGCCCCCCGCACGTAGTCGGTGCCGGAAAAGTACCAGAGCCCCAGGCACAGGGCGATGATGACCAGGTTGACGAAGGTCTGGCGGTAGAGGTTGTAGATCACCACGCAGATCAGGGGGGCCAGGAAATAGGGGTTGTGAAAGAGCCCCGGCGCATCCACCGCCTTAATTTGCTCCAGCACCTGGGTGTGATGGATCCAGTCGCCAACCCGAACCAAGAAATCCGTCATGGCCCCTCCTCCCCTCCCGGGTTTTCCAGGTCAATATGTGATGATCTCGCAAAAAGGCAGCCGATGGCTAAGCAAAAGGGCCGATATACAAGGCGCGGGGTGTGTTTGGCGAGTGAGGCCATACAGATGGTATGCCGAACGAGCCAAACCGCCACGCGCCGCAGTAGATCGGTCTTTTTGCGACGCCATCAATATGTCGTGAGCGCAAACGGGCTCAATCCCCAGACTGACGCTGAGGCATGGTCGCCTTCTTGTAAACCTTGATGGCGCAGTAGGCGCCGCACATGCTACAGGCGTCGCCCTTGTAGGTGCCGCCCTCGTCCCGGAAGCGGCGGGCCTTCTCCGGATCCAGGGAAAGCTCGATCTGGCCCTTCCAGTCCAGGGCGTTGCGGCGCTTGGCCATCTCGATATCGCGGTCCATGGCGCCCGGCACCCCCTTGCCAATATCGGCGGCGTGGGCCGCGATCTTGGAGGCGATCACCCCCTCCCGCACATCCTCGCCGCTGGGCAGCTTTAGGTGCTCGGCAGGGGTGACGTAGCAGAGGAAGTCCGCCCCCGCCCGGGCGGCGATGGCCCCGCCGATGGCGCCGGTGATGTGGTCGTAGCCGGGGGCGATGTCGGTGACCAAGGGCCCCAGGACGTAGAAGGGCGCCCCCCGGCAGATGCGTTTTTGCAGGATGACGTTGGCCTCGATCTGATCCATGGGCATGTGGCCCGGGCCCTCGATAATCACCTGCACCCCGGCGTCCCAGGCCCGCTGGGTCAGCTCGCCCAGGTGGATCAGCTCCTGGATTTGACCGGCGTCGGTGGCGTCGGCCAGACAGCCGGGCCGGACGCTGTCACCCAGGCTCAGGGTCACCTCGTGTTCCTTCAAGATGGCCAGCAGCTCGTCGTAATGCTCATAGAAGGGGTTTTCCTGCTGGTGGTGGGCCATCCACTCGATGATGAAGGAGCCGCCCCGGCTCACCACCCCCATCAGCCGCTCCTGGCCGCGCAGCCGGGCCAGGGTGTTTTTGGTGATGCCGCAGTGGATGGTCATGAAATCGACCCCGTCCTCGGCCTGCTGGCGGATGGTGGCGAAGATCTCCTCCTTGGAGATGGCGCCGATGCCGAGCCCGCGCCGCTCCACCGCGTCCGCCACCGCCTGGTAGATGGGCACCGTGCCCAGGGGCACCGGGCAGTGGCGCAGGATCTCCCGGCGCACCTCGTTTAAGTCGCCGCCCATGCTCAAGTCCATCACCGCGTCGGCGCCCGCCTTTAAGGCAATGCACAGCTTTTGCAGCTCCGGCTCCACCCCCTGGTGATCCTTGGAGGAGCCGATGTTGGCGTTGACCTTGGTGGACAGGCCCTGGCCCACCGCCATCGGCCGGTCGAGCTTGCGGTTCTTGTTGTGGGGAATGGCGATCGTCCCCCGGGCCACCCCTTGCATTAAAAACTCCGGGCTGACCCCCTCGCTGGCGGCGCAGGCGGTGAAGATCGGGCTGACGGTGCCCCGCAGGGCGTCCTCTCGTAGGCTCATTGTTTTTGTGGCTCCTGAAAGAATTGGCAAGTTGGATTCTTCTGCTTGCTGGGGGTGAGGGGCACGGCAAGACGCCCAGCCCCTGGCCGGTATGCTTCCCCTGTCATAACAGCGGGGCCGGCGGATGTCAATCCAAGCGGACGCGGGTGATTGGCCACAGTGTGGTATTGTTCCGGTGGCCGGGCGCGGTGGCGGCGCGTCTTCACGGACGTGGCGGGTTCTTTTTTTTCAGCGCCAGCTCCAGCAGCCGGTCGAGCAGGGCCGGAAAGCCGATCCCGGCGGCGGCGGCGGCCTGGGGCAGGAGGCTGGTGGGGGTCATGCCGGGGATGGTGTTGGTCTCCAGCACCACCAGGCCGGCGTCGGCGACGATCATGTCGGTGCGGCTGTAACCCTTTAGCTTCAAGGCCCGGTGGGCGGTCTGGGCGTACTCCTGGGCCTGTCTGACGATCTGCCCCGGCAGGTCGGCGGGGCAGATCTCCCGGGAGGCCCCGGCCTGGTACTTGGCCTGGTAATCGAAGAAGGGGTGATTTTCGCCCGGAACGATCTCCACCAGCGGCAGGGCGGTGAGCTGGTCGTTGCCGATGACCCCCACTGTGATCTCCCGGCCCCGGACGTACTCCTCGACCATCACCTCGCTGTCGTAGGCAAAGGCCTGACCGATGGCCCGGGCCAGTTCGGCCTCGCTTCTGGCGATACTCATGCCCAGGCTCGATCCCTGGCGCACCGGCTTGACCACCAGGGGCAGGGCGAGTTGCGCAAGGATCGGGGCCGGGTCGCGGCCATCCTCCCGCCGGGCCATCCGCCAGGGGGAGACCGGCAGCCCGTACGCCTGATACATGGTCTTGGCGGCGTCCTTGTCCATGGCCAAGGCGCTGCCCAGCACCCCGGAGCCCTGGTAGGGCAGGCCCAGGAGGTCGAGGAGGCCC